>CAZFDQ010000063.1:0-3214 GCA_964518205.1 uncultured Pseudomonadota bacterium
CGATGAAAAGACATCAGACGAGAAGGTGATAATAAAAAAAGCTATGGAAAATCAAACAGTGAAAATTTTTCTTAATAATTTTTGCTTGAATGTTGAAAATCAATGGTATAGCGCTAATCAAGAAAGGGCTCAGAAAATATCAGCTAATGACTTAAGAAAGCTAAGAAATTCATTAACTCATTTTTTCTCTGTTGGAAAGATTCTTTCTATTTCTACACCTGGAAATGAAGATATAACAAGAAAAGTGGAAAAAGATACTCAGTTTAAGGTTAAATTTATTTCACCAGAGGATATGTGGGGCTTAACTAAAGGCGCAACAGAAGTGATGATTAAAAAATGGGATTCTGATTGCCGAAAGTGTTTACAAAATAACTCAAATGATTTTGAAAAGAGAATTCATGCTGTCAAAGATTTAGTTGATAAATATGCTTCAGTAATAATAATGGAAAATAAAATTTGACATAATCAATATGGCACTACATAAAAATTTTCCAAAATCACCGCACGCAATACTTGATCCAAAGATCAGGTGGTTTCCTGCTGATGAAACTTTGCGTGAAAAGGGATATGAAAAGTTGCTTCCTCCGCTTGTGCATAAATTACGAAAAGAAGTTGCTGAATGGAGAGTAAAAAATTATGAGGGGGCGAGTGATACAAGTCGTGCACTTCTTAAGTGGTGGTTTCAAACAGAACATCCAAAAGAAACAGAACAAGGAACGGTATATTTTCAATACTACTTCGCACAACGAGAAGCGGTGGAAACAATTATATATTGTTATGAAGTTGCAGGAATAAAAGATAAATATGATCTTATTCGTTATGATAGTTCTGGAGCAGTTTCATCAAGTATGTTTCCAGAAGGTTGGTTGCGATTAGTTATTAAAATGGCAACAGGAACTGGAAAAACAAAAGTGATGAGCTTGCTTGTTGCGTGGAGTTATTTTCACAAACTATATGAAGAAGATTCTCGCTTATCTCGCAACTTTTTAATTATTACACCAAACATCATTGTATTAGATCGTATTAAAGATGATTTTACAGGTCTAAAAATATTTTGGGAAGATCCTATTTTGCCAGATAATGGTTTTGAAGGGCAAAACTGGAGAGATGATTTTCAGATGACGATACATATGCAGGATAATATTGGAACAGTGTCAAAAACAGGAAACATTTTTTTAACCAACATTCATCGTGTTTATAGCAGTAAAGATGGCATTCCAACTATCAATGATAATAATACAATGAATTACTTCCTTGGAGATAAGCCAGTTGCCAATACTGGCGATTCAAAAGTTAATCTTGGGGAGATTGTGCGAGACATTGATGAACTTATGGTACTTAATGATGAAGCACATCATATACACGATGAACGATTAGCGTGGTTCAAATCAATTGAAGACATTAGTAACCGTATGAAAATGAAGGACAAGTTATTATCTTTACAGATTGATTTCACCGCTACGCCAAAACATAATAACGGATCTATTTTTGTACAAACTGTTTCTGATTATCCTCTTGTTGAAGCAATTTATCAAGATGTAGTAAAACACCCTGTGCTTCCTGATTCTGCCAGTCGTGCGAGGTTGCAAGAACACCAAAGTTCAAAGTTCACGGACAAATATAAGGATTATATTCATCTTGGATATTTGGAATGGAAAAAGGCACATAAACGACATGAAAAAATGGAAAAGAAAGCAGTGTTTTTTGTTATGACTGATGACACAAAGAATTGTGATGATGTTGCTGAATATTTAATAAGCAATCCTGCTTATCCTGAATTTCAATCAGAAAAAGATGTTTTAGTTATTCATACAAAGAACAATGGAGAAATTTCTGAAAATGTAAGTGGTAAAAAGGAAGAAGAATTGAAAGAATTACGCAAAGCATCAAATGAAATTGATAATTGGAACAGTACACACAAAGCAATTATATCCGTTTTAATGCTTAAAGAGGGATGGGATGTAAAGAATGTCACAACTATTGTTGGATTACGTGCTTATGTTGCTCAGAGCAATATTTTGCCAGAACAAACGCTTGGAAGGGGTTTGCGTCGTATGTATCGTGGCAGTGATGTGACTGAGCATGTAAGTGTTGTAGGCACTGAAGCTTTTATGGATTTTGTAGAATCAATTAAAAGTGAGGGTGTTGAACTTGAGAAAAAGAAAATGGGAGAAGGTACAGAGCCAAAAGCTCCTTTAGTAGTTGAAATTGACAATGAAAATATCAAAAAAGATATTGAAAAACTTGATATTGAAATTCCTATACTTTCACCACGCATTTATCGTGAGTATAAAAATATCTCTGATTTGAATGTTAGTAATTTTAAGCACGAAAAGATAGCTATAAAACAATTTAGCGAGCAAGAGAAAAAGCAAATTGTTTTTTGTGATATAACATCTGGAGAAGTAACTCATATGACGGAACTTGATAGTAATTTTGTACCAAATTACCAAAGCGTTATTGGTTATTTTGCACAGATTATTAGAAAAGAATTACGACTTGTGGGCGGGCACGATGTTTTATATGAGAAGGTGAAAGATTTTGTTGTTAATCATCTTTTTGAAGAGAAAGTTAATTTAGAAGATCTTAACACTTTACGAAATTTATCAGAACTTGAAGCAACAAAAACGATAATTGAAACTTTCAAAAAAGAAATAAACGAACTAACTATATTAGATAAAGGTGAGGCAGAGATTCGTGATTATATTAAAATTAGTCAATCACGCCCATTTGTAATTAAAGAACAGGGATTTATCGTTCCAAAAAAGAGTGTGTTTAATAGAATTGTTGGTGATAGTCATTTTGAATTACAATTTGCAGATTTCTTAGAAAGTTGCGAAGATATTGTTTCGTATGCTAAAAATTATTTTTCAGTACACTTTAAGATTGATTATAAAGATGCGGATGGGAATATTAGTAATTATTATCCAGATTTTTTTATAAAAGCATCAAATAAAGAAATATACATAGTGGAAACCAAAGGAAGAGAGGACTTGGATGATGTAGAAAAGATAAAGCGTTTATATCAGTGGTGCGATGATATTAATGCAATTCAAAACAAAATAAAGTTTACAGCTTTGTATATAAAACAAGATGACTTTGAAAAGTACACACCGAAAAAATTTAATGATTTAGTGAATAATCTCAAGAAATAAAAAAATAAAAAAACACACTTTGTAAAAATACCTGTCAATTTACTTGACAGGTATTTTTA
>CAZFDQ010000064.1:0-2251 GCA_964518205.1 uncultured Pseudomonadota bacterium
CAAAACAGGTACTTTAATATCTGCTTTTTTCCACTTAAATTCAAAACCATAAACTATGCCATCTCTTTCCTCCACCCAATCAATTTCTGCCCCTTCCCACGTTCTCCAAAAATAATTACTTGAATAAATCTTTTGATATTCTTGTTTTTTCAATCTTTCTGCAACCAAATAATTTTCCCACAATGCCCCAACATCATTTCTAGTATCTAATTTATTAAAGTTATTAATAACAGCATTACGAATTCCATTGTCCCAAAAATAATACTTGCTTTTTTTGGTTATTTCTTTTCTTAGATTTCGACTATAACCTCTTAAATTATATATAACAAAAGATTGTTCAAACAAATTCAAATATCTTCTAACTGTTTTTCTATCAATGCCAAGATTTTTGCCTAATTCAGTTAATGAAACCTGATTACCTACTTGAAAGGCAATCAGTTTTAACAAATCTAAAAGTAGCTTTGTATTACCAATCTTTTCAATTTCAATTATCTCTTTTAACAAATAAGAATTTACGTTCTCCTGCAATACTTTTATTTTTTCATTCCAAGAATGAGCATTTATTATTTCAGGATATGATCCATAGATTATTCTTTCCTCCAATTTTTTTGAGAGCTCAAAATGTGTTTTATCTTTTCCCAACTCTCCAACCCATAATGGGGAAAGATAATGAGTATACATTCTACCAACCAACGGCTCTCCCACTTTATATGATAAATCAAGTGAAGCAGAGCCAGTAATTATTACAAAAATATCTGGAAAGTTGTCAACCAATATTTTAAGTCCTAAACCAACATTTGGAATTCTTTGTGCCTCATCAATAGCAATTAGTTCATGTCCTTCTACATATCTACTTATTTTTTCTAGAGATTGAAATGTATCATATTCCCCATAATTGTCAAGTTTTAGGGAAAGACACTCCCCAAAATAAGCCAATTATCAGGTGTGTAAAAACACCTCGAGGGTGGTAGTTGCCTAATTTATAGTGAGTTAGGCTTGACAAGTTGCTTAATTTAGGTATAATTAGGAAATGAATATTCAAAGAAATGTTGAAAAAATAATCAAAAAAAATCTTTTTCAGAAGAAAATCGTTATTGTTTATGGCGCAAGACAAGTAGGCAAAACTACTTTAGTTAAAAAAATTGCCAAAAGCTTTGCTTTTCCATACACTTACCTTAATTGTGACGAAGGAGACATACTCTTTCAATTACAAAACGCTCAAACTTCCCACACACTAAAAACAATTATCGGAGATAATAAGTTGATAATTATTGATGAAGCACAACGAGTAAAAGACATTGGCCTTAAGCTAAAGCTACTCATCGACAACTACCCAAACCAGCAAATTATCGCTACGGGATCTTCGTCTTTTGATTTATCTAACGAGGTTAACGAGCCTTTAACCGGTCGATCATATGAATTTTGGCTATTTCCCTTATCAATTTCTGAAATTAGAAATAAACAAACTGTTTTGGAATTTAACCGACAGTTGGAAAACCTTCTTATCTACGGATCCTATCCGGAAATATATTTAAGCACTTCGTACAAAGAAAAAGAACAGAAAATAAAATATTTGGCCTCAAACTATCTTTATAAAGACATATTAAAGTTTAGTAATCTGAAAAACTCAGAGATAGTTACCAAGCTATTACAAGCCTTGGCTCTTCAAATAGGCAGTGAGGTTTCCTACAACGAATTAGCAAAAATTATAGGCATAAGCAAACAAACAGTATCCGATTATGTTTTACTTTTGGAAAAGGCATTTATTATTTTTAGACTATCACCATACTCTAGTAACTTAAGAAAAGAACTAAGCAAGCTAAGAAAAATTTACTTTTTAGATATTGGAGTTAGAAATGCTCTTATTAACAACCAAAACAAACTTCAACTACGAAATGATGTTGGTAAGTTATGGGAAAATTTTGTTATTGCCGAAAAATATAAAAAACAGTATGGGCTAGGATTCAAAACTAATTTTTATTTCTGGAGAACTTATGATCAACAGGAAGTTGACTTAGTTGAAGATAAAGGAGGCAGGCTAACAGGATGGGAAATAAAATGGTCAGCAAAAACAAGAAGAGCCCCGAAAGCTTGGAGAGAAACATACACTAACGCTCAATGGAAAATAATTAACAGAAACAACTACCTTGAATATCTCACAGATTAGTCTTGTGTAATCACCCCCGAGGTGTTTACACCAAGGCAACTATCACCCCCGGGGTGATGTTTTACCACTATCACCCCCGAGGTG
>CAZFDQ010000065.1:0-3683 GCA_964518205.1 uncultured Pseudomonadota bacterium
GTTATAATAATTTCGTTGTTTTACATTCCGGCGTGGCGCAATGGTAGCGCGGATCCCTGTTAAGGATAAGGTTGTAGGTTCGAATCCTACCGCCGGAGCAAGGTAGGACAATAAGATTGAAGATAGGCGTATTGTCCTGATTTATCGGTCTTTTCTCCAGGTTCGAAAATTTTTCCTTTATTTTCTTTTAGAATAGGTATTTTCGAACTATTTGTGGCTTTAACTGCCTCACTAAGGATTTTAAATGCCGTAGTGTAGGAATACTCCAATTTTCCTTCGTTGATAATAAGGTTATTAAAAATGAGCTTAATTAGTTGTCTTTTATCTTCTGTTTTTGCTTTTAAATAAACTTCTTTAGCTTTTTGAGAAAGGTCATATATGTTAATTCCCAATTCAAGATATTTAGAATTGGTTTGGTTATGTTTTTTAGCCGAATCACTAATAATTTCTAGTTCTTCAGAATATTGTCTAAATTTTTGCTGATAAAAATCTTCATTTATCTTCTCATCGAGTTTATCATCGTAAAGTTTATTAAGCCGTTGTTTTATTTGTTCTTGTCTTTGATTAAGCTCTTTTATAGCTGAACCATGATAATCAATCTCTTCTTTGTGACTTTCTTTTAAAGCTTTTCTAATCCATTCAATTAGCCGGGGACTTTTAATTTGTAAATTATCCAATCCTTCTAAAAGTTGGCTTTCAATCTCCGGTTCTTTAACCCAGATTTGTTGAGAGCAATTTCGATAATGATTGCAATGTCCATATATGATTCCTTTTTGGATTTCCCAGGTGATTATTCCACCGCACTCCTTACATTTTATACAGCCTCTAAAAAGGAATTGATGCTTATTATATTTCGGAGTAGTTTTACTTTTTAAGATGTTTTGAACTTTTTCATAGGTTTCTTTACTAATCAATGGTTCATGTTGGCCTTCATAAATATCACCATTCCAACGAATCTTGCCATAATAAAAGGGGTCAGTCAAAAGGTCGTGGATTCTACTTTTAACAACCTTATTGTCGTAATTACTCCTTAACCCATCTTTAAACATTTGCTCTGTTAATTTTTTAAGTGATAGATTACCAGTGGAGTAGAGCTCAAACATTCTCTTTACCAATATGGCTTTTTCTTCGTTAAGAATATGAGTTTTATGGCCTTTCTCACCGATAGTTTTATAGCCAAGCGGTGGTTTTGTGGGAAGCCATCCTTGGGCGATTTTTTCCTTTTGGCCTTTCTTAACTTCTTCAGAAAGATTGTCGATATAATATTGGGCTACTGAAACTTTAATATTCCAGATAAACTTTTCATTTGACTTCGAGTCTTTGGTTAAAACAACATTTTCTTTAATAAAATGAACTTGTCTTTCTGAGTCGCCATTCATCCAGTCATTAATGTCGACAGCGTCCTTAAAATTTCTTGTTAGGCGGTCGACCTTCTCGCAAATAATAATCTTTATTCCTTGTTTTTTGATATAGCTCATCATGCTTTCAAAAATTTGCCTTTGTTTTTGACCACTAGCGGATTCAGAAATAGAGAAGATTTTGTTTATTTTAAATTCTTTTGTATCAGCGTAGCTTTTAAGAAGTTTTTCTTGGGCAGGGAGGGAGTATCCGGTTTCTTCCTGCTCTTTTGAACTGACCCGACAAAATAAGACAATTTTCATTTTAATTCTTTCTTATTAATTTTAATAAATATATAAACAAATGTCAAGTAATGTTAAGTTATTTACCCAAACCCAGGTTTATGATGGCGAGGTTTCTTAACAATCTTTCTTTCTTGATAAGGTATCTCTTATATCTTTTTGTCATCTTTCCTTTGTAAAACTTCGTTTTCAATTCTTTTTCTAGCGCTTCTATCTCAGGAATACTGATATTGCTTGTTGTCTTGAAAATTCCACTTTTTAATCTGGAGGAATAAGTAAGGTTATAGCAATGGCGACAGCCAAAATAATCACCAGCCTTATAAAGAACTCCAACTCTTCTACCGCAATACCTGCCGTTTACAGATAAAGGACAAATAAACCAGTATCTTACGCCACCAAAATTACAGGGAGTTGTTGTTAGCGAAGTTTTATAGTCAAAATCCTTTTTATCGCCATTTAAGTCTGTTTGGGTGTATTGGAAACGGATATATCCATCTTCAGTTTTCTCATCAGGGAAATTTCCTGTCGAAATTTCAATACCGATGCTACTTTTTTTATCTGACCAACCATTAGTCCATTGAACCCCGCCAGATTTCCAGCCTTGGAGAAAGCCGTTTTTCTTTAACCAATATATCCCAATTTTCTGTAGACTGTCAGCTTCTTGTTTTCCCATAATAAATCTCCGAGACTGCCGAAATCATTAAGGATTTGTTCATTTTTGTTCCTTAAATTTAGTTCTAATTCCCCATTTTCTTAAAATGCCCTGGAAATAAATAGCTTTTTTAGTTTTAATCCTTCCTCTTTGCTCGGCTTCTTTTACATAGCTTAAGGCCTCCAGAAGCCTTCCAGGTTGGGTGCTTTTAGCTAGGATGGTGTAATAATCCGAGCTGTCTAAATCTCCTAAATCTTCAGCCAGTTTTTGAGCCACACCCTCAGGAGTTATTTCTAACTGCTCGATAAATTCGTCAATCTTTTTACTAACAGTATTACTGTTAACTGTATATAAAGATTTATCTTTACTGTTAACAGGTAAACTGTTTAGTTGTTTATTTTTGTTTTTAATTGAGTCCTTGATATGTTTCATCGTCATTGTTATTCCCCAAAAGATTTTTAATTTCCTAGCTTCACTAAAAGCCAAAAACTTTCTTAAACTTCATTCTTAGCCCATGGTCTGAATGGATAGAGCTTACATTCTTCAAGCTCACAATCAGTTTTCTTTTGTCCGCCCATGCAGTCGTAGCAATTGAGTTTAATTGCTTTTTCAAAATCACGGACTATTTTTATCAACGGAGTTTTTTTAAGTGATTTAAGATTATTTAAATTTCTCATGTTCAAAAAATTCTTAATTATCAACTTTTGTCAACAAATCAAAGTACCTTAAGAATGAATTGGCGACTTCAGTTAATACTTTTGGTTCTATTTCTACCCTAAAATCTTCTTTGATAATTGCTTTTAACTCGTTCAAAAGTCCTTGGCTCAACATACTTATTCCTTCTCATAGAGGCGTGATTTGATATTTCTAAGCTGGTTAAAGTAATTTTGTGGCTCAACCTTCAATTCGCCTCGCCAGTAGGCCTCAATTAACTCATCCAGCTCTTTATTTCTTTTAAAGAAAAATTGAGCTTTTTGAGGATTTGTCTTGTCGATTGCTTCGATTGGATACCAAAATGAAATCGCTGTTGCTAAGGCAAAATCAGAAGTTGAGTAATAGTCATTTAATGATTCACTCATTTGTCATGAGCTTAACAGAGAGGGGGTTATTTGAAAATTTGAGAGTAAGTAAAAGATTAAAGCTCTGCGGAGGTTTATGGAGCAATTAAATTTCCATAGTCAATCTTTTTTCATATTGTTTGATTGCTTTAATTACTCCATCTCTTGTTATATATTCACCTTCACTTTTTGCTTTTTCAAAAATTTTTGAATAACTCCAACCAGCTTTTTTTAGCCAATACCATTTTCGGTCTCTTTTTATATTAGTAATTATGTCTGGTATCTTTAAACTTCTTTTATAATCTCGGAAAATCTGGTTGACATTTTCAATTT
>CAZFDQ010000066.1:0-1791 GCA_964518205.1 uncultured Pseudomonadota bacterium
AAATGGAAAGGCTAAAAAAAAACTTTAAAAAAATGCAAGATTATTTTCGTAGAATTTAAGTTTTGAAATAGGTTTTTGGTTTTTTTAGATTAGAATGTAGAATGTGATAATTGGTCTTTTGCTGTTTTAAATTTAGAATAGACACTATCCCGTTAAGTGTGTAAACTAAAAAGTTATGTTTATAATTTAACATTTTAATCTGTCGTCAAATATAATTAAAAATTGATTAAGAATAATTCCCCAATTTCTGATTGGCATTGTCCATTTCTTTGTGGATTCTCTAATTGCAAGAAAAGTTGATTTTAAAACAGCCTCGTCAGTAGGGAAAGAGAGTTTATTTTTAGTATATTTTCTGATTTTACCATTTAAATTTTCAATAAGGTTTGTAGTGTAAATTATTTTTCTGATTTCGACAGGGAACTCAAAAAAAGCAGTTAAATTATCCCAATTGTTTTCCCAGCTTTTGATAGCATAAGAGTACTTGCTGTTCCATTTATCAGCAAAATCATTTAACGCTTGTCTTGCAGCCTCTCTCGTAGGAGCATTATAAATCTCTTTCATATCTTTAGAGAACTCTTTTTTATCCTTCCAAACCACGTACCTTGTTGCATTTCTAATTTGATGTACAACACAAATTTGTGTAGTAGATTGCGGGAAAACAGCTTTTATAGTATCTGTAAAACCATTAAGATTATCGGTTGCAGTTATTAAAATATCTTGCACCCCTCTTGCTTTCAAATCTGTTAATACTGACATCCAAAATGCCGCAGTTTCATTGCGACCAAGCCAAAGTCCAAGAACCTCTTTTAGCCCATCTTTTCTTAAACCAACAGCTATGTAGATGGTTTTGTTAATTACTTTTGAGTTTTCACGTACTTTAAAAACAATCCCATCCATCCAAACAATTAGATAAATATTTTCTAAAGGTCTATTTTGCCAAGCTACAATATCATTACTTATCCTATCAGTAATTCTGGATATCGTTGAAGTAGAGATATCAAAGTTATAAACTTCTCGTATCTGTTCTTCGATATCGCTATTAGACATTCCTTTTGCATAAAGTGAAATGATGACATTTTCTATTCCGTCAACGATGCTTGTTCGCTTGGGAACTATCATTGGGTTATAAGAAGAGTCTCTATCTCTAGGAACTAAGATCTCTGTCTCACCCAAAGATGTCTTTACTTTCTTTCTTGAATGCCCATTTCTTGAATTTGTACCATCGGAAGTTTGGTGTTTATCATATCCCAAATGAGCATCTAGCTCTCCTTCCAATAACTGCTCTAATCCACGTTTCTGGATTTGACTTAAAAACTCATTTAATTCCTCACCAGTTTTAAATTGTTTTAAAAAGTCGCTGTTTAATAAATTTTCTTTTTTCATATTTAAGTGTATAAAGTTACTAAAAAAGTTATTTCCGTAAATCTTTTTGACCTTTTTATAGAGGTCAAAAATTTCCAGAATAACTTTTTAACTTACACACTTTGTAAGATACTGCTTTAATAAATATTCTGCATTCTGATAAAAAGCATTCCTATTTTAACTTTTGCCTAAATATAACTACAAGCATGTTGTCTCTTCTTTTTTTTGTTAGATTGTTTTGATATTAAACCCAAGTGCTAACAATGAAATGGAAATTACATCAACTTGAAAATTAGTTGTTTATTTCTCGTAGATTTCATTTTTGACATAAGTTGCGTTAAGCCAAAAACACTGTTTTGTAAATTCTTCTATTCCTGTCAATTTATCAGCAACAGGAAGTTTGTATGTGTCTGCTGCATTTCTAGCGTG
>CAZFDQ010000067.1:0-11533 GCA_964518205.1 uncultured Pseudomonadota bacterium
GATATTTGAAGTTTTTAATTACGGCTTTGAATTTGATAGGCTATTGCCAATGTTTTCCTCATTGCTATTTTTTGCAGGTGGACTTATCTTATTAGCGCCTATAGTAATCTTAGTTTTTGTTCTTAAGGAAATAAGAGATGAAGACAAGGGTTTGTTTACTGAGCTAAAGCGACTTGGGTATTCAACCTGGACTTTTCAGCCGAAAAACAGCCGCAAAATTATTTTTGTGCCTCTTTATTCACTAACATTTGTAGTAATGTCAATTTGGGCAATTAAACTAATAAAACTCTTTCTTTAATTTTAAAGATTTATTACCTGCGTTACCTCTTTGTTATTACTTGCTAAAATTTTTAACAAAGTAAGCGTGGCTTCTTTTTCACGATTCCATACACCCTGACCAAAATCAACACATGATAACGACATTGTACTAGGATCAACTAAAAGATTTGGAGAGCTCATCATGTCGTAATTAATAATATGCCAATCAAATTTTTTTAGGGGTTTAGTAGTATGATTTTGGGCGTATTTAGAAAGCCCCCCTAAATCTAGTTTTCCATCGATTTGACCATTTTTGCCAACGATATTGTTTACTCTATCTAACATTAGATACATATTTTGTAACTTTAAAATAAGTTTGTATAAGTTAAGCCATAATTTTGAACTTTGTTGTTCAGTATAAGATAATTGACTTATTGTTACATTAGGTACTCTCTCTTGCACAGTATATTCTTTAGTTTTTAGGGTTTCTCCATCTTTCTTATGGCCTAAAACAAAACTTGATTCGGGAATAAAATCACCTAAAAAAAACCGTAGTAGTTCATACTTCTTTTTTTTATACAAAACTCGTTGAAAAAACTGCTCGGTGTTTACTACCTCGTTTTTTCTTAAATCATGATTCCATTTTAATACCTTGTCTTCTATATCCTTAAAAAGAACAACCACATTATCTTGTCCGCGACCTAAAGCATCTCCATAACCACTGCTAAAAGGGAACTTTTCTGGTAACATAGACTGTTATTATACCGTACTATAACCCCAAAAGGTAAAAAGACTTGGTTTAACAATGGGTAACATTGTATAATCCAAGTTCTATGCTTGGACCTGAACAATTGTTAAGAAATGTTGATTCGCAAAACATTGCCGCTTGTTTAGGAACTTTGCCAATAGTGTTTTTACTCACAAAACAACAAATAGAAGCTATTCTTATTCGCGACCAAAACCAATGCCAATTTCCCTTTAAACATAAGCCTCACAAGAAGTTAACCGTGCATCATATTAATGGCATAAATGGCAATAAAAAAGATGTGCCAAGAAATTTAATTACCGTTTGTAAAAAAGCTCATTGGAATCATATTCATAATGGTGACAATATAGATTACCGTCGAATTTTAAAGAAAATTGCCTCTGCTAACACCAAAAAGGCCAAAGAAAACGGCTGGACTTTTCCCAAATAAAAAAATTAGCTACAAGTAAAAATTGTACCCTTTCTTCTGTTTAAAAGTTTGTTTTTGTCAATATTAAGAGCACTTCTTTTTCCAGGTGGATGAGACAAGGCAACATAATCAGGATTACAAGCATTTAACATGTCGACAAAAGCCTTTTCTGAATGCCCAGAGAAACCAATGGGAAAAATGGCAATTACTTGATCAGATTTGTAAGGAATATCTCTTCTTGAAGCGTTAATCAGAACGTGAGGAAACTCTCTTATTTGATTCCTCCAACAGTTATCATAAAGATAAACCGTTTTTTTTCTCAATTTCTTATTTACTAGTGATTCAATTAATTGTTTATTATCTGGAGGTACATAACCATATTTATGCTTTAAAAAACTGAGCCAGCAAAGTTTATCTTTACCTAAAATATTGTGTAGGCCTGGTGATAAATATACATCAGTAGCTTCAAAAACTCCTTCTTCGAACCAAAAAGCAATATTGCCATAATCACCTGCTTTTACAAAAATTGAGGCAGCGGCCATATTTTTTTCAGCTAGTTCTAGGGCTCCTTTTAGTCTTAAAAGATGCATGTCTTGAGTAATATGTTCTTTGCCAACGCCAGTTGCGTCACCCACAAAAAGCGAAACCCCCTCCTTACCAACAATTTCGGAAATAGTGTTAACTGCTCTATCAGTGCGGTTCCCAGAGCGAATATCGCCAGAAAAAAGTACTGTTTGGCCGGTTTCTAGCTGAACATAAAAACCTAATGAATCAATACTAGAATGCGATGTAGAAAAAGGCAGAATATTTCCTAACCCTTCGATCGTTTCCCACTGCCAAGGCTTTAGGAGTTTTGTTTTTTTGTTAAAAACACTAGTATTCATTCCAATGTGCTCTAGCAAAAGTAGGGTTTCTTTGTTAAACCAACAATTTTTTGGGATCTCTCCTGTGAATTTTTTTTGCGGACAATGATCTTTATGAAAATGAGTATAAAAAACACCACTGCTTTTTTTTGGCTCTAAAACCGAATCTTCTGTAAGGGGCGCATCAATTAAAAAAAACTGATCGTTATTTGGATGAATAGCTAAGGAAAAAGCCTCCCGACCAAGGGGGTACATTGCTTGAAATTTTGCTCCAAACTCTTTTGACATTCTCTAAAACAAAATTATATCATCCGTAGAAGTAAATTATATTCTTGATAAAATACTAAAGTTATTGTATTAAGGGAAATAATATAAAACTTATCTCAGCAAGTAATATCTTTGAATCTCTAGAGTTTGACTTGAAGATATTAAAAAAGCATAATGCTTTTCCAAGTGTGGTTGTATTTAGTGGTAGGAAATATCTAGCTTTTCGAACTAGTCCCTTTCACATGCCCGGAAGACATTCTAAGATAGTTGTTCTTTCAAAAAAGGACAAACAGCCCTGGCATTTTGAAAAAGAGTTTAATTTCTCAAATTTTGATTGTCGCGACCCAAAATTAGTTGTTTATGGAAAAAAACTATATTTATTTTTTAGTCTGGCAAAAGCTAATAAATATCATTTTGCCCCCATGGGAGTGATGCGTTGCCAACTTGATAAACTAGACTGGACTGAGCCAAAACAAATATATCCAAAAAATTATTTTCTTTCGCAGATAAGAATAATTAGTAACCAATTGTATTTATGTTTATACGTCAAAAACAATACTGGACCAGTAAAATATATTGTTCAAATTGATAAACAGTTTCGACAAAATAAATTAAGCTCCGTTTTTGAAAAACTTAACGAGGAAGGAACTGAAAGTGATCTTTATCCGTTACCAAAAAAGAGATATCTACTAATTATTCGTCTTGATCAATCAAATTATTCGCATCATGGTAGTAAAATAATTGTTTTGGACAGTGAGGGAAAAGTACTGAAAAAAGAAATTGACCGTCGTAAATTTGACTCGCCTTTAATATTCCAATATCGCCGTAAATATTTATTATTATCAAGACAACAGTTAAGCCTTAACGGCTACTATGGTTGGGGAGAAAAACATGTACCAAAAATTGCAAAGAACTTGCTTTACCAAGTAACATATTGGCTAACTAAGAAAAGTACTGCAATTTGGAGTATAAATTTAAAAAGTTTAAAAATTACTAAGATTTTAAATTTACCATCCCAAGGAGATACCGGTTACTGTTCGGCGGTTGTACAAAATAATATGCTTGAAGTATACAACTACTCAACCGTACTTAATACCCCACAAAAAAGCTGGCGTAAAAGCCAGAGTCTACCATCGGTAATTTATCAGTATAAAGTAAAGTAACTATGCTATAACTTAGCGATTAACTAGCTCTTGGCTAGTTTCGCTCCAGCACTCCGAAACCATGCTGACAGGAAAGTTATAGGGCTCAATGACTTCACAAGTAACGGTGCCATTACCATCTTGGACAATTACCCATTCCCCGCCAACTTCAGCGGCCAGAAACCAGCCTCCACCCATTTCGCCAGCAAATTGCACACCTCCCTTGGCAAAACTGGGTTGGTAATCTGAAACAGTTATCGTAACATCTTCAGCATTCTTGCTGTACTTTGCCGCCATAGCTGATTTAATGGCTTCTTCGGCCTGGACTTGAGTAGTATCCGCCTCAATTGGAGAGACTGTTGCTGACGGGCTGCCTAACTCTGTTTGAGTTGGTAATGTTTTGGTTAAAGAAGCGGCAGACGAAACAGTGGGTGAAATAGCAGACAACGCGGGCGTTGGCTCTGCTCGCGCAGCATCCTTACGATTACCAACCCACACACCCGCCCCAAAACCGCCAATAATTAACAAAACAATTGCTACAGCCAAAAACAGCCATTGAATAGTTTTGTTGTTTGTTTTTGTTACCGGGACAGAATTTTCGGTACCTTGACTATCATTTTGGTTATCCATTTTTATTAATAGAACAACTGCTAATTAACTATCAGTATACAATTTTTTTAAAAAAAACACACATTAAGAGTGTGTAATAATATTTGACAATGCTCTAAGGTTTTGTTGTAGAATATGAGCATTAGTAGTTAATAAGTATTATGAGTAAATATTTGTTTATAGGTTTAGTTTTACTAACTGTTTTTGCTTTTCCAATAAAAACTATGGCAAAGTTTGGCCCAACTCGACATATAGTGCGACCAACGGCTGCTGCTATCAGAAAAGAAAATATTGAAGCCCATAAAAATTTGCGCCACGAGATACATGAACAAAAGAAAAATTTGATTAAGGAAAATAAAGCCCAAAGAGAAGAGCATCGGCAAAAGTGGCAAGATATGTTTCAAGGCAAAAGTACTGAAGAAAAAAAGGCTCTTATTCCCACAATGAAAGCAGAAAGAGAGGCGCTTTTTGAAGAAAATAAGGCTGAACGAAAAGACTTGGGCCAGAAAATTAAATCAAGTTGGCAAGGCCTAGGACAGCAAGTTAAATCAAGTTGGCAAAATTTTTGGCAAAGCTTTAGGAAATAAGCATAAATAAGCTTACCTACCGATAGACAGAATATGTGTTAGGATTAATAAATACCGTGTTGATATTAACACCAATTTTCATTATTAGGTTTTAATTAATAAGCCAAACTGCAGTGTTCAATATAGTAGCAAAACTTACCCAAAACAAATAAGGAAAAAGCAAATAAGGGGCTATACGACTAACTTTCCCAGACTTTATTATCAAATATAAAATCATAGATAATAAAACCAAAATAATTAGGAGTGCTCCAAATAATGATTTGAGTCCAAAAAAAACTACAGACCATAGAGCGTTTATAAACAGATGAGCCAGAAAAAAGCGTTGAAGAGATTTGGCCCGCTTTTTCTTGCTTTCCCAAAGTATATAGAAAAAAACTCCCATTAGCGCATAAAGCAATGTCCAAACCGGGGCAAAAAGCCAATTAGGCGGACTAAAAAAAGGCTTGTTTAGAGTAGCATACCAAGTAGGAATAGCCGAAACTGTAAAAAACGAACCAATAATTCCTGCGCTTTGGCAAAGGAGAATAGAAAGTATCAGTTTGATTGTTTTGTTCATAGAAGAATTATAACTAAATAAAATCAAGAAAGATACAATTAATCATGTACCCTACAATATTTAATTCTTATGCAGACTATTGAATTTTAGTGCTTTTTTAATGTCTTGTATTAACATTTTTGTTCTATAATCAACACCATTTTTGTTAAGGTGATAGGGGTTATTAAATATTAAGGAGTCTGGCATTTTATATCTCTTGGTTGAACCAATAACAGTTAAGTTTGAATTTAACAATTCTTGTTCAACTTTTAATATTTGATTTTTAGAGTTGTTGTACGATCTATCTTGATAGCAAGGGAATGATACTAATACCAGTCCTCCCATATTTTTTACGATAAGATTGAATTCTTCAAAATATTTTGTAACTTTGTGATTGAATTCGCCATTGATCTCGCCATAAGGAGTAAAATCTTGTTTTTTAATTTCCCAATGAGTATATGTGTCTCCAAATTTATTAAAAGAAGTGTTTGAATAGATGTCACTTTCTTCTATATTTAGATATTCATCGAATTTAAACTTTGTCATACTATATTTTGGTATGTGTGGAAGGATACCGATAATTTGGGAAATATTCAGATACTTAATATTCTTTATGTTTACATCAAAAATAGTTCTCATTAGTTCTTCTGAACCAGAAGACAAGTTTTTGTAATAGTGTGAATACTCTGGAATAAGAACAACGATATCTCCATCTTGAAGATAATCTAAAGTATTATCTATCATAAACTTTATCCCAATATACTCATTAATTGCGGTGTTTATTGGATTGAGCTGTAAAGATTCTTTTATTAACTGACTATTTAAACCAAAACTAATATTTGAACCACCTACAAAAATTATTCTAGGACTAGGAGTGTTTTGAAGAAGAGAATTTTTGTATTCACTGGACATCAAAAAGGACTTTGATCCTCTTGGTGTTGTTGGTAAAAATAAGCCAATCAATAAAACAAGTACTATTGGAATTATAAAAATCATAATGTTTATTATGAAACGTTTCATTAATACGTTCTAAAACTGAAAATAAATAAATTGTTGTTCTTTGTTGCCAAAATAAATTATTGCAATGATTATTAGGTAATACATTAAATACCTTAAGGGGCGTTTCCATTTTATTCCTAAATGTGAAATCGCATATTGTCCTTCTCGACCTTGCCATTCAACTAAAACAAAAATACAAACAAGAAATATTATTATCAAAGCATTGTGTGCTCCAGCAAATTTTGGAATTGAGAAAATTGAGAAAGATAAAATTTCTGAAATGTAGCTTATTGCATATCCAACGCTTCGTGCTCTAAAAAATATCCACGCAAAAACAGTCAGAATAAATGTTATAAGCATAGATAAAAGTTCTTTAATGTTTGGCAATAATTTTCCATGAGCGACTATCTCGAGATTATCTTTATTGCTCTTAGTTAATATGAGTGGTAAAAAATAAATCGCATTAAGCGCGCCCCAAAAAATAAATGTCCAATTTGCTCCATGCCAAAGACCACAGATAATAAAAGTGATGAATGTATTTCTAATCTTCAATAGAGTTTTTCCGCGACTACCGCCTAATGGTATGTATAAATAATCCCTAAACCAAGTCGAAAGTGAAATATGCCAACTTCGCCAAAATTCGGCAATATTTCTTGAAAAATATGGGAAATTGAAGTTTTGCATTAAGTCAAAACCAAAAAGCCTGGAAGTGCCAATTGCAATGTCCGAATAACCTGAAAAGTCACCATAAATTTGAAATGTAAAGAATAATGCACCAAGAACTAAAGTGCTTCCAGAATAGTCTGCCGAATTATTAAAAATCAAATTTGCGTATTTTGCACAATTGTCTGCAATCACAATTTTTTTGAATAAACCCCAAAGAATTTGGCGCATTCCATCAACTGCTTTTAAATAATCAAAGGTACGCTTTTTATAAAATTGCGGAAGCAAATTTGTTGCCCTTTCAATTGGTCCGGCAACTAATTGAGGAAAAAAACTCACAAATGCTGAAAAGGCAATAAAGTCTTTTGTTATTTTAAGTTTTCTTTTGTAAACATCAATTGTGTAACTTAATGTTTGGAAAGTATAAAAACTAATCCCAACAGGTAAAATAATGTTAAGAGAATTAGCCTTAATCTCCGTGCCAAAAAACGAAAAAGCAGTAATAAAATTGTCTATAAAAAAGTTGTAGTATTTGAAAAAGCCAAGAAAACCAAGATTAACTAAAAGACTTATTGAAAGTAAAAATTTTCTGTTGATCCGATTTTCTTCTTTTGAAAGGGCAATTCCAATAGAATAATCAACAATGGTGCTAAACAAAATAAGTAATAAAAATCTCCAATCCCACCAACCATAAAACAAGTAACTTGAAACCACAATCAATAAATTTTGAAGTTTCAGGTTTTTGTTAGTCACGAACCAATAGAGTATAAAAACTGTCGGTAGGAAAATTGCAAAGTCAATTGAGTTAAAAAGCATTACTCTTGTTTATGCTCTAATATTAATTATTAGCAATGTCATTCCCGTTATTATGTTACTAAATATCCGTACTTAATCTGAAGTTATTTTAACAATAAGTTTATTTTTGGAAAAATAATTTAGTGAAGCGTCAGATAAGCGCTGTTAGGCGAGGGTGAGCAACCAACGGGAGCGAAGGTGCAACGTCCCCTTAAATAATTTTTGGGGAACAAACCTGCTCTTCATTTCAAGAAAAAATGCATTGGAGAAAAAACACAAGTTCCTGAAGCATCTGGATGATGGTTTTTGTAAACACAAGCATATCCAACAGGACAAGTGTTTAAATTAGCTGCAATACCACCACACATTGCACCATTAAAACGGAGAGAATAAAAAAGAAAAAAAGACAAAGCGGCAGAAAACATAATGGATAATATTATGATAGTTTTCATAATTACTTTATACCACATTCGCTTAAGACTAGATAATACAAATTATACGTACATCGGCCTGCTTGCCCCTACCTACTCGCCTGTAAACAAACAAGGAGTGTATTAAGGTATAAAACGAAAGGTTTTGAGAATTTCCAAAACATCGTTTTTTGATAGCTTTGTATTAAAAGTTGCCCTGAAGCCAACCTCAGATTTTTTTGCAGGGTGAGATGCATAATAAAGACCGGCGTCACCAATACGCTCATTGTTTAAACAAATATTCATAGTTCTATCTCTTAAATTAATCTCAGTTAAATCATCGCCACATCCCATTCCTCCTTTTCCAATAATATATGGAGTTGAGTATAAAATTAAAAGTCCCGAACAATCTCTATAATCATCACCTACTTCAGTTTCAGTAATAGCCAAACATAAATAACCTTCACCAAATTCTCCATTAGACGTTTTTATATTACTCTCATAAAGTTTTAATCTATCCGGGTAATCTATGGCATAGCCACCAAGATAGTTTTCATATGTTAACCATCCTTTTTTACTAGCTTTAAATTGTTGACTAACCTTGTCTGAACTGGGAACAGGCTCGTATTTTATACTAGCTAGGTTTTGCTTTTTTGTTGGTTTTACTGACGGACTAATCTTTTTATTTGTTTTTGTAGGAAACAAGGCGGACAGAAAAACTAATAAAAGTACTACCAGAGAAATTGTGACGAGTAATCTCATTTGTGTTTTTCTTGATTTATTATTTCGCCTTTTGGAATCTTTCTTCATGAAAACTTTGGAGAACCTTTAATTGTTCCGCAACGTTAATATCTAACTTTTCAAAAACTTGCTTAACCTTGTTATTAATTATTTCTTCAACTTCTTCGACATTTCTTCTACCTAAATAAAAATCGTGTAAAAGTTCATGAGTTAAAATTACAAGCATAAGAAGCAGATTTTCTCTAACCTTCAATGTTAATGGATGAGAAAAACTCGGACCAATCCAATCAACAATATACACTTCGGTAATTTTTCTTCTCCATGGCTTTTTAACCAATTTAGGAATTAATTTAACAATTTGACTTATTTCAGATTTATACTTTTTCTCAAAATCTTGTCCAATTTTTTTTACTTCGCTCCAGGTTCTTTTTGTTGATTTGTACTTATTTAGCTGTTTGAAATAAAATTCTGAATAGAAAAACTCAATTTTCATACTATGTAGATGTAAAATTTTTACAAATATTTTGTTAATATCAATGTCGTTTGATTTAAAATGTGTTTATCATGTTTTGCAGTTATTTTATAATTAATTTTTTTGTAAAACCTAACTGCATTCCAACTTTTGTTTGTTTCTAACCAAATCTTGGTGCAATTATTTTCCTTAGCAAATTTTTCAGCTTCTGTGACTAACCTCTTCCCAATTCCCATCCTTCTTTGTTTTGAACTAACTAACAGACTTTCAATAAAAGCTAGATTTGCCTCTGTCATTAAGTTTAAGATGCCAACAACTTCACCAGACGAGTTTCTTGCAACAAATTTATATTTCTTTTGTGTAAAATCTATATCATCCCTGCCATAATGCTTTAGGTCAGCAAGATGCCATTCAGTTTTTTCAAAATCTTTAATTTTGTTAGTATTTTTTTTGGAAAGTTTTATATCAATATTTGTTTTTTTCATATGGCTAAAATTGAAAAATATTTATAAGATTATATTTTTCTGGCTCAACCCATAAAAATATTGTGATTCCGCATTCTCCATTGCTACATTTAAACCAAATCTACGACTTTCACCCATACCAAGCTGTGGTTCTATTTTAATTTTAACATTGGAAAATGACTTGGCAAAGTTAATAAAATTTTTATTTGAAGCTCCATCAATTAATACCCATTTAATTCCAAGTTTTGCAGCATTCTTAATAAACTTTTCTGCCAGTTGCTGTCTAATCTTTGACACTTCATCATTTTTATACAATGTTGTAGTGTAAATAGCTAGATCTGAAAAATTTATTGCCTCCTTATTCTCAATTGTGTTTTTATATTTTTCTTTGTTGACAATTTCTTTTGCTGAATCTCCAGCGGCATAAGTAGAGTTTTTTGCTTCTACCGGAAATTTACAAAGCTCTTTATTATCCATCATGGTGTTATGATAACAAATTAAAGAATAGGCTTCATTTCGCCTAAAACGTTAGGATTATACGAGGGTGAGCGAGGAACGAGCGAAAGCGCAGCGGGGTGCGAACGAAGTGAGCAAGTCAGAAGTCGGCCGTTAACTATTTTTAGCGCGCGTTATTTTTTTAATAAACATTCTAAAGCAACATCAAAAAGTTGGTTAAGTTTCTGATTGACATGCTTCGCATCAAATTGAGGATCCCATTTGTCATCTCCTAAAACATCAGAAACTACAAAAGCAGAAGCAATTTTTACTTTTCTGATTTGAGCAACTGTAAATAAAGCAGATGATTCCATTTCAACAGTTGCAACATTCTGTTTTTTATATTTTTGAATTTCTGCTTTTGTTTCTCTATATGGGGCATCAATTGTCCATGATGTTGCTTTTTGAAAAGAAATATTATTTTTTAACAAATTTCTTTCTAATCTTTTAGTAAGCTCTTTATCAGGATATGCAAATTTTCCGTGAGAGATATAGTGGGAACTTGTTCCCTCATCTCTAATTGATTTTTCACATAAAAAAGTTCCAAAGTCTTTCAATCCGCCTGCTGAACCAATATTCAGAAATTCTTTACCGCCTAAAGCAATTAATTCTTCCATTACAGTTGCTGCGTGTGGTGAACCAATTCCAGTCATACAAACCACGCCTACATCTTTGAATTGATAAACTGTAATTAACCTATACGGTTTGATTTTTTGTGGTTTGTATTTTCTATTAAAATAATTAAGAATTTTTGGATAATAAATAAGAATATATTTCTTTGGAGCTTTTTTGTAATCTTTTTTCAAATAATTTTTCCAACTAACATAATCTTGCGGATTGAACAGTGCTTGTTCTAAATGCTTATTTTGAAAATTTGGATATCCCATATTTATTCCTCTTTTAAAAAATAATATTCTGAATGTTTATTAAGTTTTCTTTTAGCGCGCTCTTTTGTAGGCCGACTTCTGATTGCGTATAACGTTTCGGTATATCTGATGTTTGCCAAAATTCCTTTAAAGAATCAATTAGCTTTTGGCAAATATGGGTCGAGCGACGGC
>CAZFDQ010000068.1:0-11962 GCA_964518205.1 uncultured Pseudomonadota bacterium
TCCATGGAATAGTTTGAATCTAAACATAAATTTAACTTTTTATCTTTACTTATAATTTTAATTTGTTTTGTTGATTCATTCCATTCGGATTCCAAAGAACAATCCAAATCTAAAATTTTAAAACTTTTATCTGTTTTTATATCCCAACAATTACAAAAATAATCTTGTTTATAAATCGTACTAAAACCATTTATTTCGCTTAAAATTTTTTTTCCATCAATCAAAATATTGGCATCTTTTATAAACAAAACTCCTTGCCAAAATTTTTTCTCATCCAAACTGCTTGTATTTTCAAAATACAAATTGCCCATAATGTTAACCGAAAGACTTTTACTTAATTCTTCAAGGCGTACACCCAAGTTTATATTTTCTATTTCGATAGACTTGAGTTCAATTGGAAACTCTGAGGGAGCTAAAACATTTTCTATATGTCCCGATATTGCAAACCGTTTGCCTTTAAAAACAGTTTGAACAGAGACATTAATTAACTTTAAATCAAGTTGCATATCAACATTAAAAAGCCAAAACAATCTTGAAAATTTAATTTCAGCACTGTTAAATTTCCAATAAAAATCATCTCCCTGATTATAAGGTTTGCAAGAAGAAACAATGCCATCTTTTAAAAAAATAGTCCCTGTAAAAAGATTTATATCAAAATTTTGTACATCTATTTTTGCTTTAAATTCATTTTCTAAAATGTAAAGAATTTTATCTTTGATAAAAGTTTGGACCATCTCATCTTCTTGAATCACCCAAATAGCAGTAATAAGTGCTACTAAAAAGGCAAATGAAAATCGTAAAATAAATTTAAAAATTTGTTTTTTTATCATAATTCTATCGCTAGGCTACTTCAAACAAATCCATTTGCCAGAAGTATAGCGATATTTTCGAATACAAGAAACCTGAGAAATTGAACACGACAGAGCCATCATATGATTTTTTTTTATGTCAACCAAATAAAGAGTACCAGGTGAAATGCTTCCGTTCCCTAAAAACGTTGCTCTAAATTGATTCTCATTTACATATTTAAATGTTATTGAACTAGAGATGCTTTTGGAAGGAGAGGAGGGTGGACCCATAGAATTTGGCAAAAAACCAAATTTTATTTGTTGCGGTAATTTTTGTTCAATTAACCTTTGACTATCATCTTTTGATTTATAAAAATAATAATTTTTAGCTAAATCAAAAAACAATTCTTGTTCGCTATTACTTGCAATCGCTTTTTGCTGCAAGTAATTAAAAGTTGAAAATAACTTTTCTACTTCACCTTGCAACAAAAAGTGGCTAAAAAATGATAAACGAGGAATTGTTATTGTAAATAAAATTGCAATAGCAGCAAGAACCAATAGTAGTTCAAATATAGAGAAGGATTTTTTCATAAGCCATTCGTACCCATTAAACTCGCTACGCTCGCTCAGGGCGAACGGAACACGATTAAATTATCAACAACCCGTTCGTCCTGAGCGAAATCGAAGGATACGAACGATATAACCTTATGCACCCACCTCCTCTATTGGCTCTTCAACATGTGCAACATTTAAAACTTCTTCTATTGTTGTTCGCCCAGCTTTAATATGACGTAGCCCATCTTGTGCTAATGTTGTCATGCCTTTTTCAATTGCTTTACGCTTAATAATAGATGTATCAACACACTCAACAATTAAATGTGATACTTCATCATCTATTTCCATAACTTCAAAAATTGCAAGACGTCCTTTATAACCCGTCTTAAGACAGTCATCACAACCAACAGCTTTATAAAAAGTAATATCTTTTGCTCGATCTAAAGAAAGCCCAATTTTTCTAATCATTTCAGATTCTGGTTGATATTGTTGTTTACATTTATCACATAATCTTCTTAATAATCTTTGTGACATTACACAAATCAAGGATGATGCAATTAAAAATGGCTCAACGCCCATATCAATTAAACGCGTAATTGTTGCAGGAGCATTGTTAGTGTGAATTGTACTCAAAACCAAGTGACCAGTAAGCGCTGCTTGCGTTGCTATTTGAGCTGTTTCTTTATCACGGATCTCACCAACCAATATAATGTCTGGATCTTGACGCAAAAAAGCACGTAAAACATTTGCAAATGTTAAGCCAATCGATTCCTTTACCTGCACCTGGCTTACACCACTAATTGTATATTCAACAGGATCTTCAACAGTTAAAAGATTTACATCCGGCTGATTTAATTTATTTAAAATTGCATAAAGAGTTGTAGTTTTACCAGAACCGGTTGGACCTGTTACTAGAAAGATTCCATTCGGTCTTTCTATTGTATCGTTTATAATTCTACCATCACGCTCTGAAAAGTTTAAAGATTCTAGATCAACTATACCTTTTGATTTATCCAGCAAACGCATGTTTATTCGTTCACCAAAATTACAAGGCAAAATAGATACACGAAGATCGATTGTTTTGTCACCAACTTTAATATTAATTCTTCCATCTTGCGGCAAACGCTTTTCTGCAATATTTAAATGCGCCATGATTTTTATACGAGAAGCAATAGCATCTTGATATCTTTTTGGAGGAAGCACACGCTGATACATTACGCCGTCAATTCTGTATCGAACTCGTAATTCTTTTTCAAATGGTTCGATATGAATATCTGATGCATCCTCTTTTACAGCCTGAAAAAGAATGTGGTTCACAAGCTTTACAATTGGAGCTTCATTTGCCATTTCTAAAATATCTTTTTCTTCAATCGCTCCAAGATCTAGCTCTTTTTCGCCACCTTCTTCTTTTAATTCCTCCATCATCTCTTTTTCTGTTTCAAGCGGATAATATTTATTTATTGCATCTAAAATAATTTGAGGGCTAGAAACCGCATAAGAAACATCGCCAGACAAAAGTAACGATATGTTATCTAAAGGCTGCAAATCACGCGGATTGGCTGTTACAATTGTTTTTTGACCTTCAAAAATAACAGGAATCACAATATGCTGACGCAAAAACTTTAATGGTACTTGGCTCAACAATTTTGGATCAACCATCTGCTCTGTTATTTTTTCTATAAATGGAACACCCACTTGCTTTGCTAAACCCCTTGCCAAATCAATTTTGTTTGCAAAGCCCATCTCAACAAGAACCTGCCCTAACATTTTGCCACTGGACCGTTGTTCTTCTAAGGCTTTTTGTAACTGTTCTTCACTAATAACTTTGAGCTCAACAAGAATATCACCTATTCTTTTTCTTAACATCTAAAACCTCCCCGCTAGGGAATTTTAATTTTTACAAAAATTGATAATTGATAATAACAAAGCTAATTTTTTAGATAAATATTTTAACAAAAGTGAATAAAAAAACCATTAAAGCTTAGCTTTTGCAAAAATTTGGCATATATTTTAAGATAAAACAGATTTAGTGAACTTTGTATTTAATTTGTTTTACTTTAATATGGAACAACCGTCATCCTGAAACAAGTTTCAGGATGACGGCTCGAATAAACATAAACCAAAAAATCAACTAAAAACGGAGAATATTATATGCTAACATCCAATAAAATAAAAAGCATGCTATCACTAGCTATTCTTATTGTTCTTTTACCAAACTGCGGCAAACAAGAAAAAAAAACAGAAGACATGTCTTTTGATGAATTAAAACAAAAAACACTTTCTGCTCTAGAAAGACAAAAAAATGATATGGCAATAGATTGCCTAGAAAAATTAATAGCTGAACACCCAGATCATCAAAATATTTCGGAATACAAACTTTTACTAGCAGATCAATATTTTAATGCAGGAAATCTTCCATCAGCTTATCAAATGTATGAACATTTCACAGAATTTTATCCAGCAGACGAAAAAGCCGAATATGCATACTACCGCTCAATACTTGCAAAGTTTTATCAAACATTAAAAGTTGATTGTGATCAAAGTTACACAGGAGATACCATTAAACTTTGCGATACATATATTGACCATCCACAATATCTAAATTATCAAAACGATATAAAAGATATCCGAAACACATGCGAAAGAAAATTAATTGATAAAGAAGTTTATGTTTATAATTACTATCTCAAACAAGGCAAATTCCAAGCAGCCCAAAACCGCTTAGATTATCTGCGCGCAAACTATGCTTTTAATAATCCAACACTTGAGGCTCGCCTTCTTTTCTTGGAAGCAAAACTTGCACAAAAACAAAAACAGGATGAAACCCTAAAACAAAAAATTGAAACTTTAGCAGAAAATTATCCTGATTCCCACTTTACAAAAATGGCAGAACGATTAAATTCTAAAGTTACTTTTGTATTTTAAAGGATAACCCATTGCTAACGATGCGGGCTACCACAAGGCCGGCGCGCACAAGGCGCGGCTCAGTTGAATTATTTATTTTATAAATGCGGCTCTCATAAAGCCCTGCTTTAGCAGGCCGCACCTTAATTAGCCCACGCCGTAAGCCGTTGGGAACAAAAATGCAACTAACAAAACAACTTGGATTTTCTGGTGAACAAGCTGTTGCCGAATATCTAAAAAAACAAAATTTTACAATCATAGAGCAAAACTATACATCATACTTCGGCGAAATAGATCTTATCGCCAAGCAAGGTGAACTCATTGTCTTTGTGGAAGTTAAAACACGAAAAATAAACTATTTCCCAACCAGCACTGTGGTAACATATCCCAAACAGAAAAAAATCATAAAGACAGCCAAACATTTTATTATGCAAAAGCAAATTGTTGACAAAGTCCTACGTTTTGATGTAGCTACTGTTACAGTGGACAAATCAAAATATGATATAAACTACATAGAAAATGCATTTTACGGTCAGTAAAATTAAAGGAGAGTTTTATGTGGGAACCAATTCTAGTAGTTAATCTACTTCTTTGCCTTCTTGTTTTGTTTATTGGTTGGATGGGATATAAAAAAAGCAAAAAAACCGTCCCTCTTTTTATAGGCCTAGCTTTCGGTTTATTTGCAGCTACACATCTTTTTACAATATTTGGCCTCAAAAAAGCATTTCTAGGCGCTTCAATTATTATAAGAATTATTGCTTATTTAATGGTCTGCCTTGCGGTTTGGCGCTCTGCCACAAAATCAAAAGAAGAAGAATTTAAACAATCATAGCTAACAATAACCTAAGTTGTATTCTTTGAAATTTAATTAAAATCTCCCGATCGCCTTGAGGAATAAGTATAGCGAATGCTCAAAGGGTGATCGGGTAAAAAGATAAAAGCAAAGCTTATACACATAAAATTTTACAAACAATCATAAAAGCTATAACCTAATAATGATTGGTGGGATATTTTTCTTTTTAAATTAGGTAATAGGTATCATGAAAGATTCAATAAAATCAGGTTTAGGCTTTGGAATAACATCTGGAATAATCACACCTTTGGGTTTAATTATTGGTTTACATTCTTCAACAGATTCTAATATTGCAATTATTGGTGCGCTATTAATTATAGCATTTGCAGATACATTATCAGATTCATTGGGAATGCACACATCAAAAGAATTTAATAAAAGTAATTCTACAACTGATGTTTGGATTGCAACAATCACAAGTTTTGTATCAAAAGCGTTTGTTGCCATAAGTTTTATTATTCCATTTCTAATATTTTCTCAAATTATTGCTATTATTATTAATGTTACTTGGGGATTATCATTGTTAGCAATATTCAGTTTTTATATCGCAAAAACAAGAAAAGCTAAGATCTTACCTGTTATTATAGAACATGTTGGAATAGCAATACTTGTTCTTATTCTTTCTCAATGTCTGGGAAGTTGGATTGGTAAAACATTTACTTAACTACAGGTTGTGGGGTTCCAAAATATCTATCACCAAAATCTCCTAGACCTGGAACAATAAACATTTTGTTGTTTAATTCTTTATCTTGGCCAACACAAATTATTTTTATTTTTGGAAACTGACTTTTTATTTCATCAATTCCAGCCTGTGCAGAAATTATTGCAACAAAAATAATCTTTTCTTCTTTAATTCCACCATCAATCAAAATCTTTAATGCAGCACTTCCACTTCCACCAGTTGCAATCATAGGATCTAGAACTATTACGTCATCAGTTGGTTTTATTTCTGGGAGGTTGTTGTAATATTGCTTAGGAATAGCAGTTTCTTCATCCCGCTTCATCCCAACAAAACCAACTTTGGCGTAAGGAAAATATTTTAAAAATGGAGGCAAAATCGCAAGTCCAGAACGCAAAATTGGAATAAAAACAACATCGTTTTTTAACTTTTCACCGGTTGCTTGAGCTAGTTGAGTTTTTACTTCAACAGATATTTTTTCTAAATGATCTGCCAACTCTCCTGCTAAAATTAATGCACATTTTTCTGATGCATCACGAAAATGTGCT
This sequence comes from uncultured Pseudomonadota bacterium, assembly GCA_964518205.1. GTDB lineage: Bacteria > Babelota > Babeliae > Babelales > UASB340 > CAZFDQ01. Next base: position 6,328 of record CAZFDQ010000068.1, read on the forward strand.
ATATCTGTTTTTTCGTCCCTCAGTATAGTTAATAAAGTTTGTTTCATATAAATCTCCCTTCTATAAATCAAAAACCTTGAAAACTCTCATATTTAAAATGTATATTTAAATAAGTTTTCTATCAATTCAAACATCATATAAAAGTAAAAAAAAATAAAGATAATATCATGAAAAATAAAAAGATTTTTGGAATAACAGCTAATCTCTTTTGGCTCAGCCTTGTAAGTTTGCTAAATGATGCAAGCAGTGAAATGATAATGCCAATTTTACCCATGTTTATTACCTCCTTAGGAGGAACAGGAATAATTATTGGGCTTGTTGGTGGATTACGTGATAGCATTGCAAGTTTATTAAAAGTGGTAAGCGGATATTGGTCGGACAAGTTACATAAAAGAAAAGTGTTTGTCTTTAATGGATACCTTGCCTCTTCTGTTTTTAAACTATTTCTTGCTTTTGTAAAAAGCTGGCAAAGTTTGCTAGTTTTTTCAAGTTTAGAAAGGGTTGGAAAGGGCATGCGCGATGCCCCTAGAGATGCAATGATTGCAAAAGGTATGGCTGAAACGCGTGGTAAAGTTTTTGGTATTCACCGTACGTTTGATACCACAGGCGCAATTCTGGGTTCAATTACAGTATTTTTATTATTTTGGATTTGGGGACTTGGTTTTAAAACCATAATCTTAAGTGCAACAGTTGTTTCTTTTCTTTCTTTGTTCCCATTTATCTTTGTTAAAGAAAAACGCAAAGACAAGCAAGAAACAATAAAAATTGAATTTGAATATTTTAAAAAACCTTTAATTATTTTTTTGTTAATTTCTGGAACATTTGCCTTAGCAAACTTTTCTTACATGTTCTTTATTATGCGAGCACAAGAATGTTTTCCTGGAAAAACAGGAATGTTATCCCTTTATTTTTATATATTTTGTATAATATTTTTTATGCAATCTTTGCCATACCTGTTGGTCTTTTTTATGACAAAATAGGAAGAAAAAGAATTATTACCCTTGGATACTTTTTATTTACAATAACAACTTTTGGATTTGCTTATTTCAAAACACTTCCAGCGCTTATTGTGCTTTTTGGTTTTTATGGAATTGTTTACGCATTAGTTGAAGGAAACCAACGAGCTTTTATTTCCGACCTTGCAACAAGAAAAGTACGTGCTACAGCTCTTGTTTTTTTTTATACAACAACGGGAATCTTAACTCTTATATCTAGCCTACTTGCAGGTTTTTTATGGCATCATATAAGCCCGGAAGCAACCTTTATTTTTGGTGGCTGCATAAGCTTTATTGCTGGAATACTGTTTTTTGCATTTAGAAATATTTTTCCTAAGAAAGTTTAATTTTTAATTTTTTCACTCAAACACTGTATATTCTTTCTAAGAGTTAGAATAGAAAAAAACAAAAATAAAGCCTACTATAAAAACAAATATCTGGACTTTTTATATCCCACTTTGCTAAAAAAGTTTTTAATTAATTCTTTTAACTATTAGTGGAGAAAAGAATGATAAAAAAATATGTTTTAACGGGTGGACCTTATTGCGGCAAAACAACTCTTTTACTTGCTCTAAAAAGAATTGGATATCAAGCCGTTCCAGAAGCTGCCACAATGCTTATCGAGCAAGAATTAAAAAAAGGTAACCCTCATCCATGGAATGGAAATGTTCCATCATTTCAAAAAAAACTTTTAGAAAAACAACTGTTACTAGAATCAAAATTAAAAGACATACCAACGGCTTTTGTTGATAGAGGAATTTTAGATGGACTTGCTTACTGCAAGATTGCCAAAATCACACCACCAGAAGAACTAATCACTGCAGTAAAAAAAGTTAATTATGCTGGAATTTTTTTATTAGATTATTTACCAACTTATAATACTAACGAAATTAGAGTAGAATCTATTGAAAAAGCGCTCGAAATACATCAAAGACTACATAAAATATATGAAGAATGGGGATTTAATGTTATTCAAGTTCCATCACTAAGTGTACTTGATCGAGTAAATTTTGTACTAAAAAATATTGATTATACTGATAATATAATGCATTCGTATAAAACTATAAAAGTTCAACATTTTTAATTTGGAAAGTTTATATGAAAAAATTTTAATTTTAATTTTTTTATTTTGTTTTAATGTCTCACTTTTTTCCATGAATTCTGATGATATAATTTCTACAGATAATTCTCCTTCTACTTTTGATATTACATACAACTCAAATCAAACACATGCAACAATTAAACATATTGAAACAAATAAAAATTGAGTGGATATTGAATTTCAATAACAGCCAATAAAAAGAACACAAACCATTAGAATTTTAAACGAAAATGATGAGTTATTATGCTTTTTCAACTTAAATACCATAACATATTTTGAATCTCAAAATATAAAAATCAATTATTCGACAATAATTAAAGAAATCAAAAAAATAATCCCTACAATACAAAATATTCTATCTAACTGTAATTAAAAAATCCGGTTAAAGTTTTGAAACTTTAACCGGATTTTTTAATTAAATAGCTTAATCTCTAAAGATTAGAAACGGCCTCGACCACCACCACGTGGCCCACCACCGAATCCACCGCGTCCACCGCCACCATTTCTTGGACGACTTTCACGAGGTTTGGCTTCGTTAACTCTTAAAGCTCTGCCACCTAAATCTTGTCCATTCAATCCATCAATAGCAGCTTGTGCTTCAGAATTATCTGGCATTTCTACAAAAGCAAAACCACGAGGCTTTCCTGTAAACTTATCTGTAATAATTGTTACAGAAGCAACAGTTCCATAATTTTCAAAAGCCTGACGCAAGTCATCTTCTGTAAGAGCAAAAGCCAAATTGCCTACGTAAATGTTCATATGTCCTCCTAGACATTATGTAATGAAAAACAACTGCCAAAAATATGCCGTCATACTTCCAGCATTCACGAAGTTTGTGGGAAACCGAGAACTAAGCGAACCAAGCAAACCATGAGTGCTTTTTTGCTATCCAAGAAAACTTAGAACAACCTACAAATGGAAAGCGAAGAGCTGCTGGGCCCAGTAAACCTAAAACCTTCGTATTCTTCTATCCAAAATTTTATATTCTATATAACAAAGCCCTTTTTCGTAGCTCCTCTAAAATACCAACCTTAAAACCCCAAATATCCTATATAATATAACAAAAAATAAAGGGTTAGTCTATCGCTTATCTATTCAACAATTTCATCCTCCTGTTGCAACTTATCAAACGCTCTTCCCATAAAACCTGCAATTATAATCCAAATTCCTACAATACCTAAAGATATAATATTTCCATATAAAAATAAGGCCGACATCGAACCTCTAAAGAATGTATTTATTCCAGCACCAACACCCTTCATCCCTCGAGCCCCAAACATATCAATCCAGCCTTTTGCTTTAAATTTTACATCTTTACTTGTTGGAATATATGTAACCTCTTTTGTTGGATTATTAAGAGCATAATTCAAACCTTTTACAATAATCATGGCGGCAAATAAAATCCACATCAAAGAATAATCTGTAACACCCAAAAATCTTGTAAAAAAAACAGAACAAACAACACAACCAATTATTATTGGGAAAGAAAGTAAACAAAAACGTAACCCAAATTTTCTTAAGAAAAAACTTGTGCCCAAAAGTGCAAAGAAAAAAGTCAAAGTATTAACCCCAATTCCATACCATCCATTAAAAGCAGCTAAAGCATCTCTTGTTACATATACCTGAGTAGCTGCAATAATCTTCATCTGAAATTCTAAAACAATCCCTACAATCTCATAAAATGTTGCTATAACAAAAATTCCTGCAACATATGGCCTAGAAGTAAGAAGTTTTAATCCTTCCCAAAAACCTGTTTTTGGTTTTTGTTTAAAACCTAACCCTTTTTGTTCAAATTCTTCCTCTGGAATATAAGTTGTATATAATTTTATTAATATTGGTACGAACAAAATTAATAAAGCACCTATTGCAAGAAAACTTGGAGCTCCTATGGTTTCAACATATTCTGCAACAAAAAATGGTCCCGAAATGGTCCCTATCTGAGCAACAAAAAGAACCATTCCATAACCTTTCTTGGCTGATTCTGTTGATGTTGTGCTTGCAACAAAAGACCAAAACAAAACAACAAGTAAAGACCCTAAGCTTTCTATAATAATATAACTAGCCCATCCTATAATTTTTCCAGGAATCCAAGAAATAAATGGATAAAAGATTGATGTTTCACTTAATGAAGCAACAGATGGATACGCTGAAAAATATGACAACATAAAAAATAAGATGCCATATATAGGACACAGCAAATAAAATAACTTATCCTTCTCAAGCAAATCAACAAGCTTGCTATAACCCAATACAATAAAGATTATGGCAATTAATGACATTATTTTTGCCACAGGTTGCCATTCAAAACCAACAAAATCTGCAAATATTGCATCCTTTAAAGATCGCAACAACCAATAATCACCAAGAATAAACATTAAAATCGCAGAAAGAACCCCAAATTTTTTGATCTCAGATCTAGACAAATCACCCCACAAAGCGCGTAAAAGCCTCGGGAACATACAGATATCTCCTTATCAAAAACCACTCATTAGCTTTTTCCCCAAAACACATTGTTTATAGGGGAAGATGTATTATATACATAGAATTAAATTTGTCACAAATTTTGATTATAATTTATATCTGAATACTCACAATCTTTTGAATTAAATCACCCATGATACAACAACCTTATAAATTTAATGTTCACCTCCTCAAAAAAACAGTAGCCCAAAGTTTAAAACAATGGGCCGCTCTCAAATTTTAATACCAAAGACAAAGAACTAATTAATTCCAACCAATTCTATATCAAAAGTCAAATCCTTACCAGCCAATGGATGGTTGGCATCTAAAGTTACGTGTGTATCTGTCAAACCAATAATTGTAACAATTACAACCTGATCATCTGGTTGTTTAAGTTGAAGTTGTTGTCCAATTTCTGGTTTAATATTTTCTGGTAGTTTAGTTTTTTCTACTTCCAAAACTAATTCCTTGCGATATGGTCCATAAGCTTGATTTGCAGGAATTTCTATAGTTTTAGATTCTCCAATTGTCATTCCAATTACAGCATCTTCAAACCCAGGAATTACCTTTTTTTCTCCCAATGTAAATTCCAATGGAGATCTATCTTTTGAAGAATCAAAAACAAACCCATTTTCCAATTTACCTGCATAATGAACCTTTACCTTATCCCCCAGCTTTGCATTTGCCATCATGTTCCTTTAAATAAAAAAGATTAGAAATATAAAAGAATAACCAAATTAACAGAATATTTTATTTTTATATTGAGATTCCCACCTAAAAAATGTATTTTGTAAAGTGTAACCTATTTAATCTAATATACCAAAGAGGATATTATGGTCAAAAGACTATCTTTTTGCCTTTTTTTGTTTGTTTTTGCTCCTTTTAGTCTAATGAGTCAATCAACTCAAAATTTAAACCCAACAGACGAAACAAAACAATACCTTGATAAAATATACACCAACATTTCTGGGTTTGGCATTAATAACGAAGAATACAAAACAATAACAAGCCAAGGCGGAGCTCCAACCTATGGCGAAATTACATACGATTCAGCACAAAAATTAATCGATAATTTAAA
>CAZFDQ010000069.1:0-5801 GCA_964518205.1 uncultured Pseudomonadota bacterium
CAGATATTTAATCTCTCCTTTTAAAAAACAAGTTTTTTAAAAGGAGAGGAGACGGTGTTATGAAAAAGGTATCAAGCAAGATACTAACAATGCTGGTTACAGCAATTCTGTTTACAAGCAACATCCGCGCGGTCACATATAAAGACAAAACATTTTTAATGCCACGTCCAGCTTTGCACAACATGGCAATGGAATATGCATCATGGCATGATGTAACCAACTATCAAGCAGATAAGCAGTTTGGAGTAAATCTTGTTGCAACAGGATTATATCAAGAAAGTACAAAAGGCGAAAACATAGGTAAATACTTTGGTGTTGATGGTAAAGATGTTTTTAAAATAGAAAACAATCAAGACGTTGATTATAACTGGATCTTTCATGATCAAGCAACTAATCATAACAACACAAAAGCAACTGTAAAGTTCGATCCCCAACAAACAGTTTACGGCCTACGCTTAGACTATTATCAAGATCTAAGCTTTATGCTTAAAAATCTTTGCTTTAAAGCAAGCTCTCCTTTTGTCCGCATAGAAAATGACATGCGTATGCAGATTACAGATGCAGAAGAACTTTTTGCTGATGATAACTTGGTAAAATATTTTGCAGGAAATTACGAAGATACAACAGAAGCAAATGGCAACCTTCAAGCAAAGCTTGAAAACGCAAAAATAGCTGGCAAAAAAAGCACAATGGGTTTTGCAGATATAGATCTTCAACTTGGTTATAAAGTTCTTGATCAAAAAAGATATAAAATTGCACTCAATCTTGGCATGGTTGTGCCAACAGGCAACAGGGTAAAAGGCGACTATGTCTTTGAGCCCGTACGCGGCAACGGCCGCCACTTTGCATTTGGTGGTGGACTTGATACACAATTCAAGCTTGCAACAAGCAAAAAGTTTAGACTTTATATGCTTCATTCATTTAACTACAGATATTTAGTAAAAGATACAGAAAAAAGAACATTGTCTTTGAATAAAATGTTTAAAAATGATGGAAAAAATAGGTCTTCTAGAGAGTTTTCACAATACTATTTGTTGGGTAAAAAATCTGAAGACGCAAACCAACAACTCATCCCTGCAGCAAATATTTTAACAACAGATATCGAAGTTACACCAGGAAGCCAATTAGAAAGTTTAACCGGCTTTGCTTTAAAGTATAAAGATTTTACATTCGATATTGGATATAACGTATTCTTTAAAGAAAAAGAAACAGCCAAACTTAAAACCAATCCTTTTGGCAATCATAACTACGGTGTGGCAAAACCATCTGGTTATTCAACGGAAAATGCAACGGCATTCTCTATCGCCAATGCCGTTGGCGATCGCTTTTTAACCACAAACGACCTTGACCTTGAATCTGCACTCACACCTGCACAATTTACACACAAAGTTTATGGAGGACTTGGTTATGCCTGGGATAAAAAATCTTGCACAACATTGTTTGCTTTGGGAAGTTCTTATGAATTTGCAACAAACAATCATGAACTTGAAAACTGGGCGGGTTGGGCAAAGTTAGGTTTTTCGTTTTAGGCAAATCGCCCAGGACTTGTTGCCCTAAAGGGCTAACTGCGCCCAGGGCTACAACAAAACAGCATGGCTAAAGCCACGCTTTGGATTAAAATTTTTATATGCGTTGCTTTAGCAATGCAAGTTTAAGGTAGCCCAATGCGCAGCGAGCTCACTAGAGCCGCAAGCTTTGGGTTATACGGAGAAGGAACTATGAAAAAGATTATAAAAACATTTTTAATGCCACGTTCACAAAATGTAAACATGGCAATGGAATATACAACATGGAACGGACTTGTTAAAAATTATGATAAAGTAAAAAACGGCAGCAACATAGCCGTTACACAGTTTTATCAAAGCTCAGTAGAAAAAATGAGCCTTGGTAAATATTTTGGAATCAAAGATAAAAATGAGTTTGTATTAAAAAACGACCACCAAAGACTTAAATTCTTTATATATAATTCATGATAGGGATGAAAATGTTGATCCAACTACCATAAAACTTGAACCAAACCAAAAAAACTACGGCCTACGCTTGGATTATTATCAAGATCTTTGCGAACTCTGCAAAGGGTTGTACTTTAAAGCACACATTCCATTTGTTCATGTAGAAAACAACTTAAAACTTAATGTATCGGAAGAAAGCCCAGTAGCATTCACAGGAATAATTAAAAACTATTTTGCAGGAAAATATGAAGGTTTTGTTGATACAGATAAACAAACAGTTTTAACGCATGCAAAAATTGACGGCAACCAAGAAGCAACAGGCTTTGCAGACCTTGATGCAGTTTTGGGCTATAAACTTATCAACAAAGAAAAAGGTTACATGGCAATAAATCTTGGCTTTACAATTCCAACAGGCAACACGGTTGAAGGTGATTATCTTTTTGAACCTGTTTATGGCAACGGCCAACACTTTGGTTTTGGTGGTGGCTTTGAAGCAGAAGCAAAATTATGGGAAAGTGATAACCACAAAGATACATCCTTTAAACTTACACTTGCAGCAGACTTTAGATATTTATTTAAAGGCACAGAAAAAAGAACTCTTGGCCTTAATGCAGTGGGCAACGCTGGGCCTGAATATTCACAGTATTTTTGGTTAGGCAAATATGGCGTAACAGGAGAGCTCATTCCTGCTGCAAATATTTTAACAACATGCGTAAACGTAACGCCTGGTGGACAAGCGCAAGGCCTTGTTGCTTTTGAACTTTGCGCAAAAAAATTCACACTCGATTTTGGATATAATGTTTTTTATAAAGACAACGAAAGTGTTACATTAAAAAACAGCCCTTTTGGAACAACAGAATACGGCATAGCAGCAACAAATTTTGATATTACTAGTGCTCTTAATGCTACAAACGCTGTAGGTGGCCGCGCCCTTACAACCAACGACATCAACTTGAACGCTGCAACAACTCCAACACAGATTACACACAAATTCTTTGGCGGACTTGGATTCACGTACAAAGAATGGAAGCACCCTATCTTAATTGGACTTGGTGGAAGTTATGAATTTGCACAAGAGAATGGTGCAATTGAAGCCTGGGGCTTGTGGCTAAAGGCTGGTCTTGCCTTTTAATCAAAAGGCAAACAAAAAATAAAAAAGAAGGGGGCAGAGTTTTCTGCTCCTTCTTTTTTTTAGTAAAAGTCTTATCTTTTAAAAAAAATTTAACTTTAAACCTAAAATAAAAATAAATTAAAAACAAACCCCACATCATTGCAGGATCATGAAGGGCAGCGGCCCTTGATACCACTTTTTTTCTTTCAACTCTTGATTGTATTTCAAGATCCTGGTATTACTATACTATTGAGGTAGTAATTTTGTGGTAAATGGTTATCACCAAGACATCAAAGCACAAACACACAAAAATACGTTCGCCCTTGCCAAAGGGCCAAAGGGCACAAAAAAAGGAGATTCTTATGAGAAAACGCACATTATTATGTCTTGCATTACTAAGTCTTTTTTATGGCAACGTCGCAATGGCAAGAGTTGCACAAACAACTACAGAAATAGAAGCAGAGCTTGATGCATTACTTGAAGAAACTGAAGAGCAGGCTCCAGAAGAAGTTGAGCCAGAAGTTCCTGCCGTTCCAACAGATGAAGAAATTAGCAATAATATAAAAAAATTGGAAAAAGATCTTACTCCATCAACAATGTCTACAGCAAAAGTACGAAAAGCCAACAATGCAATCAAAGAAGTTACAAGTATGATGAAAGATAAACTTGTTGGCCTAGGAACAAGAGATGCTTTTTATGATTTTATAAAAACAGCATGGGAAAACACAGTCGGCGTTGCAAAGTTTGATGTAGACGCACAAGAAGATCTATTTAAAACGGCAAAAGAATATAAAGATGATTTTACTACATCACAAGAAAGAAAAATTGAAGACTGGGCTCAAGATTTTGCAAAAGCATCAGCTGTAGAAGCACCAGGACTTGATCAAGTTTCAGATGATAATCTTGAAAAAATTGAAGATATGTTAGGCAAAAAAACAACATTTGTTGAAGCAGCTAACTATCTAGCCAAATATCTAACTCAAAAAAGCAAAATAAAAAACTTAAAAAAGGATTTCCGTAAAGCATTAGAAGAATGCCAAAAACAATTCACAAAAGGTAACTATAAAGATAAAAAGGAAGCACAAAAAACTGCTCTAGAAGTCTTTACCAATGCACTAAAAGTTAAAGATGAATTTAAAAAGACAAATAGAGACGAAATAGTAGAATATATTATTAATGTTATTGAAAAACTTCTAGATGAAGAAGAATTTTTTGTAAAAGCAACAGAATTGCTAGCCGATACAATTGATGAAACAAATTTAAAAAATATCTCAAAATTAAAAGATGAATTCTTTAACGCAATTAAAACATGTTATACCCAATACAAAAGCAAAAAATACCCATCAAAAGATAAATCTAAAGCAACAAAAGCCCTTAAAGCTGTCTTAAAAAATGCAAATAAATCAAAGACATTAAAGAAATTTAAATCATCCGATCAAAAAGATTTAAAAAAATGGAAGAAAGAAATTAAATAAAACTAATTAACCATTTCTAAAACCATAGAGGAGAAGGTTTTATGAGAAAGTTTATAGCAAGTTTAATCATTACAACATTTTTTGTTAGCAATATGGCGGCAAAAACATATTCCGACAAAACATTTTTAAACGCACGAGATTCACTCACAAATCTTCCAATGGAATACACAACTTGGCACAACATGATCAACATAAAATCAAATGGAGAATATAACGGAACAATTCAAGCCGTAGGTTTTTATCAAGAATCAACAAACAAAAGCGACATGGGTAAATACTTTGGTTTTGACTGGCAAGGCCAAGCTGATCAAGGTATTATGAATGAGATTGGTGTGCACAGTACTCAAGTTAACATCTTAAAATTTCCTGGCGATGTAATTCATAATCATGACGCAGATGCTGGTACTGGAACCTTAGACTGTAACTACAAATTTGAACCCTACCAAGATGCTTTTGGAGTAAGACTTGCTTACCACCAAGACCTTGATAAATTGCTTGATGGCCTGCACTTCAGAATTAATACACCAATCGTTCAAGTTAAAACTAACATGAACATCACACAGGTTTCAGAAAACAATACTCCACAAGATGTTAACGGAACATCTGTAACATTTCTTGACTATCTTTCTGGAAATGTAGAAAACACAGACGCAACCCAACTTCAAGACAAATTGGCTTATCAAAAAATCACAGGTGGTTCACACAGTTCAACAGGCGTTGCAGACATCGACTGCAAGCTTGGGTATACATTCATGCACAAAAAACGCTTTAGAGGCGCATTAAATATTGCATTAACAATTCCTACAGGCAAAACACCTAAAGCTGAATACCGCTTTGAACCTGTATACGGAAATGGTGGCCACTGGGGCCTTGGCGCCGGTTTTGATATGGCTGTAAACCTTTGGCAAAAAGACAACAAGTCTATTGATTTCATGCTTGTTGGAAATTATAAATATTTGTTTGAAGGCACAGAAAAAAGAACACTCGACTATGTATATCCATATGGCGGCGATAAAGCATCGGGTGGTTATTATAACCTTGGTGGTGAAGCTGATAAACAAGGTGTTTTCCCTATGGCCAACATTTTAACACAAGACATTAAAGTTACCCCTGGCAGCATGTTTGACGGTATTGCAGCCTTTGCACTCAATTATGGCAACTTTACATTCGATCTTGGCTACAACTTTTATGCAAGAGAATCTGAAGATGTAAAACTTAAAAATGCATGGGAAGATAAATATGCTGTTGCAGCGTGGAAATATA
>CAZFDQ010000070.1:0-7151 GCA_964518205.1 uncultured Pseudomonadota bacterium
CTGGTGACGGGCCGGAAAAATAGGTACTGCCAGGATTAAATAAAATAGCCCTTAGAAGAAATTCTAAGGGCTATTTTATTTTTAAAAATTATAAAAAAATAACTTGTTTTACTTTTATCTTTAAAGTATTATTGCTCCTAACTTTCTTTTTTAGGATGCACTGCAATTTATTACCGTGAGGATGTCACGGGTTTAATTATTTAATACAAACAAAACTTAAGGAGCATGATATGAAAACAAGTAAAAGCTTGAATGTTTTTTGTCTTTTAGCCTTTATTGTTATTGGTGGAGTGAGTGCAAAATCTGACTTCGCCAAGGCTTCGTCGGACAAGAACACGGTGATAGAAGAACAAAAATCAAAAGAAATAGAAGTTTTGTTAATCAATGCATTACCAGGTTCTGGTAAATCTGAAATTCGTAAATATCTTTCTTCTCTTGATTCAAAAGAATGCAAAGAAAAATTTGGAATAAATACCACAGTTCAAGTTGATGATTTTCCTTATGTTCATATTATGAGAAGAGTTAGTGATGAATTACGTGAAAGAGGAAAAGAAGGAGCATTTTTCTTATCTCCTGCTTTGCCATTTCGTGAACCAAAAGAATGGGGAACATTGATGCATTTAGTTAACGAAGATTATCATGATCTTGTTAATAATATAAAACCTGAAGTTGAATCTGAAAATGTTTCCGGATGGTTATTTACACGTATAGATAGAGCAAGATTTAAAGCTCGCTTAAAACCTGTTTTTAGAATTATGCCAAAGGGTTTAAGAGCAGAAATTGCAAAAGCAATTGAGCAGGATGCTAAAAAATTACTTAAAAACAAAATAGAAGAAATTGATAAAGCTGCAAATTTAAAAGACAAAACAGTTGTTATAGAATTTTCTCGTGGAGGGGCTGATGCAGCACCATTACCTCTACCTAATCCTTATGGATATAAATATGCCTATTCTCAATTGAGCCCTGAAATTTTAGAGAAGGCTTCTATTCTTTATGTTTGGGTTTCTCCGGAAGAATCTCGTCGTAAAAACGAAGCAAGAGTAAATCCTAATGATCCTGGTTCAATTTTAAATCACTGTGTTCCAAGAGCTGTTATGTATACAGAATATGGTTGTGATGATATTGATTGGTTATTAAAAAATACAGATAAGCCAAATACTATAAAAATTGAAAAATATGGAAAAACTTATAACTTGCCTTTAGGTCGTTTTGATAACAGAGTTGATAAAACAACATTTACTCATGCAAAAGTTGATGCCTGGAAAGATGAAGATGTGCAAAAATTGCGATCAGGTTTAGAACAAGCATTTGCGCCGCTTATGAGTTAAGTAAACTTTTGTAAAAATATTTTTGTATATTGATTTAACAAGCCCCTGTTTAATGCAGGGGCTTGTTAATTGACTTTATTTATTGTTTCTTCTAAAATTTTTTTGTCTGTAAAGTATTTTAAAAAAAGGGAAATGTGTATGAAGATTATAGGAAGATATTTTATATTAATTTTATTAGCTATGAATAGTATTTCGGCTTCTGTTATTATTAAGAATAAATTAAAGCAGTTAAAAGAAGCGAGACAAGAATTTGCAGAAAAAATAGTTACAAAAGAGAAAGAAACTTTAGTTCCAGCTAAAAAAACTGTTTGTTTAAAGGAAGAAGAAAAAAGAATTTTAGGTGTTGTTTTTGAATCTTTGTGTTGTGTTCTTATTGCTCAAAAAAGCGGAGGTTTTGCATCTGTTTGGGAAAGTTTGTCTACAAGTAAAATGAAAGAATTAGATGCAAAAAGTAAAAAAAATAGCATTTTAGTAAACGCAAAAGAAGTTTTGAAAACTACATTAAAAGAATTTGAAAAAGAGATAGATAATAAATTGAAAGAATTTAATGGAAATCTCAAGGGGCAAAAGGTTTTAAGACCAGCGTTTATTTTTGAAGATATTATTTTATGTGAAGCGGCGGAAGTTGAGGTTAATAAGGTTGGAAATGGTAGTTATATGCTTCAAACATTTTCTGGTTGGTGGTAATCTTTGTTTTTTAATGCATATAAAAAACGTCAAAATATTAGTTTTTTATTATTTTTATCTTTAGTGAGTGTTTTTACAAGTTCTTTTGGAATGGATTAAAAGTTCATATCTTCAACGAATGTTGATATTATTCCTAACAAAAGGGATGTAAAATTAAGATAAAAAACTGTCGTATACGAGGGGAAATAGGAGACCTAACGGCTTTTTCCTGTCCGATGTTTGTGTAATTTAAAGTTTTAAATCAAAAAAAGTTCTTACAATTTTTCAACATTTCGCTATTATTTTGGTAGTTATTTTTTCTACTTCTGTTTGTACAATTTTTAGCAAGAGGAGATCTTTAGTTTAAAAAAATGAATTGAAATAAATGTTTTAAAAGTTTTTGATTAAAACTTTGCAAGGAAAGGGTTAAAAGGATGAAAGAGTATAAATCCGCTGATATCAGAAACTTTGCTCTTGTGGGTCATGGTGCAAGTGGTAAGACGATGCTTGCGGAAGCAATGTTAGCAAGTAGTGGTAAAATTGGCAGGATGGGTAGTATTGCTAGCGGAAATACCGCTTCAGATTATCACGAAGAAGAACAAGAGCGTAAAATTTCTATTCACTCATCTTTAATTATCGCCGAATGGCAAGATAAAAAATTTAACATTCTTGATGTTCCTGGTTACATGGATTTTGTTGGGGAATCTTTAAGCGCTTTACGCGTTGCAGATTTAGCAGCAATAGTTGTTCATGCTGGACATGGAATAGAAGTTGGAACTGAGCAAGCATTTAAATATGCAACCGATTATAATATTCCAAAGCTTATGATTGTAAATGCACTAGATAAAGAGCATGTAAACTTTGATGAAGTATTAAGTCAAATCAAAGAACGCTTTGGAAACGCTGTTGCTCCTTTAACTGTTCCTGTAAAGGCTGGGCCTGGTTTTAATCAAGTTTTGGATGTTTTAAATAAAAAGGTTGTCACCTACAAAACAGATCAGAGCGGAAATAAAGAAATTGCAGATGCAACTGGTGAATTTAAAGATCAAATAGATCAACTTTATGCCGAATTGGCAGAATCTGTTGCTGAATCTGATGATGCTTTACTAGAAAAGTTTTTTGAATCTGGTGAATTAACAGAAGAAGAAATGAAAAAAGGAATGCATGCAGCAATTAAATCTGGATCTTTAATACCATTACTTTCTACTGCAGCAGAAAGTAATGTTGGTGTTGTTGATGTAATGGATTTTATTGCAAAACATGGTCTTTCTCCTTTAGAAATGCCAAAAATCAAAGCTATGAATGAAAAAGATGAAGAAGTAGAAATTGCAGCAACAGATTCAGAACCGCTGGCATTTGTTTTTAAAACTATGAGTGGATCTCATGTTGGTGAAACATTATTTTTCAGGGTTTATTCGGGAACAATTCAAAATGGAATAAATCTTTATAACAGCAACAAACGAGTAGAAGAAAGAATTGGCCAGACTTTTGTTTTTAGTGGCAAGAATAGAGATTCAGTTAGTACGTTGCATGCTGGAGATATTGGGGCTGTTGTAAAACTTAAAAATACTCATACAAATAATACTCTTTGTTCACCAAAAAAAAGAGTAAAACTACAGGAAATTAAATATCCAAATTCAAATATTCATTCCGCTATTCAACCTAAAGTTAAAGGTGAAGAAGAAAAGTTAGCGATTGCTCTTTCTGCAATGCATGAAGAAGATCCAACATTTGTTTATACAGTTGATTCTGAATTGCATCAAACAGTTATTTCGGGTCAAGGTGAATTGCATTTAACAGTTGTTACAAATCGTATGTGTCGAAGATTTGGTGTTGAAATTGAATTATCAAAACCAAAAATTCCTTTCCGTGAAACAATTAAATTAAATGGTGACTCTAAATATCGTCATAAAAAACAGTCTGGTGGCGCAGGACAATTTGCAGAAGTTTGGATGCGTATAGAACCTTTAAATGGTGATGGTGATGTAGAATTTACACACTCTCTTGTTGGGCAAAACGTTGATCGTGTTTTTGTTCCATCGGTAGAAAAAGGTGTAAAAACTGCTTGCATAAAAGGCATAATGGCAGGATATAAAGTTGTTGGCGTTAAAGTTGACTTTTATGACGGTAAACAACATCCTGTAGATTCAAAAGATATAGCTTTCCAAATTGCTGGAGAGTGTGCATTCAGAGAAGCATTCAGAGCAGCAAAACCTTGTTTGCTTGAACCTATTATGAATGTTGAAGTTAAAGTTCCAGAAGAATTTATGGGTGATGTGATGGGCGGAATTTCTGGAATGAGAGGACGTATTTTAGGAATGGACGGCGAAGGTGGTTTTCAGATTATAAGGGCTGAGGTTCCTCAAGCGGAAATGCATCATTATTCAAATACACTTCGTTCAATAACTGGTGGTCGCGGAATGCATACAGAAAAGTTCTGTAGGTATGAACAAATGCCAGGTGAAATTGAACAGAAAGTTGTTGCTCAGTTGCAGGCAGAAAAAGAGGTTGCGCATAAGTAGGGATTTTTTTGATTTTAACTATACTTTTTTTTGCTTAAAGCAAAATTTGAAATTATTCAAAGCAATGAAATAAAAATTGTATAAGAAAAAATACTGATTTTGATAGTGCTTTTTGCGAAAAGTTATTGATTAAATATTTTGGCCCAAACTGGTAATTGGTAGATGATTTTTGGGTGCAAAATTTGGTTGAAAATAAAGCTTTGACTTCTTGATATTTTTTTATTAAAGTTTCTAGGAATTGTGGTGAAGTTTAATGTTTTTTTTATTTTTATTTTTCATAAAAAGGAGATTTCTTTATGAAAAAAGGTATATTGTTAGCTGTTTTATTAAGTTTTTCGATTTGTTCAAGTTCTATTATCGCAGCTCCTGTAGTTCTAGAAGATGAAGATTTTAGTGAGACTTTAGTTAAAGCTGGTATTAAAAAAGCATATGTTGAAGAATTTGCAAAACGTTTTCGAGTACAAGTTACTACTTATGAAGAAGGTGATATATTAGAAGAAGTTGAAAGTGTTACACAAGCCGCTATTATTGAACAATTAGGATTCGGAAAACCTTCTTTAAAATTGATAACTCTTTTTACAGCTGCCACTGCCATTGGTCTTTACACTGTTGCTAAGATTGCAGGTTATTTCTTACCAGCGTTTGAACAGTTATGGGATACATGGGCTGAAGAATATCTTCCAGGAACAATTGCAGCTGCCTTATCAAGTTTGGGTGGTTCTTATATTTTCTGGCGTTGGATGTTAAATGGTGGTGGTGCTGCAAAGATTTATACAACTATCACAAAAGCTTATGAGCCAAGTGAAGAAGGACAACTTGTTAAAGTTGATATTATTGCAAGACCTGTAGTTGAAGAAGAAAATTTTGAAGAAGTTGATGAGCTTCTCTTTGGCGTAAACTCCGAAGACTAAAATATAATTAAACAGAAATAAAAAAGTAGCCCTCGAAGTTTCGGGGGCTACTTTTTTCCGAATAGGAATAAATGTATATAGCAAAATATTTAGCACATTGTGGACTTTGCTCTAGGCGTAAAGCAGTAGAGCTTGTAAAAGAAGGTCAAATTACTGTTAATGATCAAAAAGTTACAGATGTAACCTATGTTGTGCAGCCAAAAGATAAGGTTAAATATAAAAACAGAATAATAAAGTCTCAAGAGTTGGTATATATTTTATTAAATAAACCAAAAGATTATGTAACAACACTTTCGGATGAAAAAGGGCGTCGAACTGTTATCGATTTAATTAAAGATAAAACGGTGGGAAGAATTTATCCTGTTGGTCGGTTGGATAGAATGACTACAGGAGTTTTATTATTAACAAATGATGGAGAGTTAACTCAAAAATTGTCTCATCCCAAATATGAAGTACAAAAAACATATCATATTGTTTTAGACAAAGCTTTTGATAAAAAGGACTTTGATCGTTTGTTAAAGGGGATAAAACTGCAAGATGGTTTTATCAAACCTGATAAATTGTATTTTTTTCCAAATATGCCTAAAAATAACATCAAAATAGAACTTCATAGTGGCAAAAACCGCATAGTTAGAAGACTTTTTGAATATTTTGGCTATAAAATCAAAAAATTAGACCGCATTTCTTATGCATTTCTTTCAAAAAAAGGCCTTGCTCGTGGAAGTTGGCGTTTTTTGACTAAAAGTGAGACCTTGGGCTTAAAATCTTTATAAAAATCATTCTTTTTTACTTTTATAAGTGATGGGGGGGGGTAATTGACTATTTGTAACTCATGTGCTAATGTTTATATTCCTACATCATCTAAGGTGTAGAATATGGAAGTTATATGAATATAAATAGGAGGTTATTTATATGAAGTTTTTTAACAAAAAAACTCTTTTAATTTTATTATCTTTTGCCGTTTTATCGGTAAATCTTTTTGGTATGGATGAACCGGATGAAACCGGGATGCCGATTTTTGTTACAGATGATTCTGATGATGATTATGGTCAGTATGTACCGAGTGGTCAGCCACCATTACCAAGTGATATGACATATGTTGATGAGCAGGAAGAAGCTGTTCTAGCACCTATCCTGCAGGTGACAGAATTAAGTTCGTTGATAACTCCTAGAACACATCGTACGCCGCGAAGAGTTGGTGGTCAAACTTTGGTTACAAGTTCTTGTGATAGTTCATCTTTAAAATTAGTTCAAGCTGGAAATGGAAATTTGCGCAGTTCTTGGAATTTACCAACAGAAGAAGAAAGAGAGCGAATAACTGTTGATACATCTACTTTAAATCCTCCAGTTTGCTTAGCTACTCAAATTGCTGCTGCTAGAAGGCCCGCTTTTGGTGCGCATGAGGAAGATATTAATATAGATTTATTAATAAGAAATTTATTATTGCATGGTGAGTTTGATGATCCTATTGTGCAATTGGCAGGCTTTTTATTTAGGGTTGATAGGCATGGTCACATTGGTATAAATTCAATTGATGATGCTGCTAATACAGGATTAAAGTTTTTTTGGACTCATAGAATGAAGAATGTTCCTATCATTTTTAATTCTCCTGTTGGTGATGAGTTTGAGCATGATGAAACATGTTGTGAAACTTTGCACGATTTTAGAATCGATCTTCAACGCGGTCCTGATGCCGATCTTGCAACTTGTTTGTTATATCACTA
>CAZFDQ010000071.1:0-2801 GCA_964518205.1 uncultured Pseudomonadota bacterium
TTTTACAAACAGCATTGCCACTAAACTGATAATCAAAAGTCATATAAACATTAGGGCTCAATACCCAATCATTACCAGCCTCTTTAGAATCATAAACAAGTTCTAAAGTTAGGTAATGCGATCTCCACTTTGATAAATCTTTCTTTTGTGAAATATTTGTAGAAATATTTTCTGCTGTTACATCCCTTCCCGCTTCTTGATTTAAATAACTTTTAATAGTTTTATTATCTCTTGCGTCCGTATAATTATCTTTATTGTGCCTTAAGTATGTATATCTAAATTGAAAGTCAAGACCATCTGTTAAATTTTCTGCAATAATATAAGGTGATAACTTAAAAGTCATCCCAGGATCTACTGTCAGTTTTCCAACCAAAGCACTAAAAATAGCCGGCTCTTGATAAGTTGAAATCCTTAGGTTACGAGTATTTTTAAATTGATACGCCGCACCAAGAATCATCCCAAACTTCCAATCCTGCTTTAATTCAAATTCAGGAATAATATCAAAATAGGTTCCCCAATGCCCATTTCCCATCAAAGAAACAGATGATGGATAATCTATATCCGACCGAATACCAGTCGGAACAACTAAACCAGTTTGCAGATTCAGGTCTATAGAACGCATCATTAATTCATAATCCCACCTATGATTAAAACGCAAATGCAAATCCAGATCACCAAAACCAGTCTTTGTCCAATCTCCACCCTTAAGACCTAAGTCATTATTGACAGTCCTTCGTATTCTATCAAGTTGAGCCACTTCACCATCTCGCAAGTTTTTAAATACATTGGCAGAATCTGCAGAAACAAAAGCGAAACTATCATTCGTATTAATATGCACAACAGGCAAAGAACAACCTGCTTGAAGACCTGAAAATTTTAAATCTTGTTCGTAATTTAAAACTAATCCCCTTACCTTTACCTTTCCACCAACTTTATATTTTATAGATTTATTATCCCAAACATCAGGAGCATTTTCAGCTGCAATCGGATCATAAGTATTACCTTTTACTTTGCGCAAACTATCAATTACATCTCGTAAATCATACTTACCCCACAATTCCGGAATACCAGTATTGCCCCCACCTCTTTTAAAAGCAGTAGAAGCCTTTGCAAAAAATAATGAAGGTGAAATATGCGATTTATTTTTTATTACATACTCAGCAGGTCTTTCCAAAAACGGAAAATACCTACTTGTATTATGTGTTCCAAATACAAAAGACGATTGTAATAATAAAAGAAAAGCTACACAAACAACTGCTTTAAATAAAGAAAAAGAATTTATTTTATTCATTACCCTAACACCATATTTATTTATAAAACCCCTTTAAATGCAAGCTTTGAGCTTACTTTAAATTTAGTTTTCGTCAAGATATCAACATTAAATCTTACAAGTTGGAAAAAAATAACAATTGAGCTATTATAACAACAATAATCAAACTAAGAAAAGAATAACCGGAAAAAAGATTAAAGTAAAAACATGAAAAAACAATATTTTTTTGTCGCAAACTGGAAAATGAATTTAAATATCGATGAAGAATTAAATTTTGCCAGTTTAAATTACGATAAACTTATAAATTTAACAAATATTAAAAGTAATATTTTAGTACTTTGCCCATCCTTTATTAGTCTTTACCCAATAAATCAAATATTTAAAGAAACACAAATTAAAATTGGAGCACAAAATTGCTCCCAAAACAAAAAGGGAGCCTTTACCAGTCAAATATCAGCTGAAAGCTTAAGTGCTATTGGTTGTAAATATTGCATTATCGGACATAGTGAAAGCAGAAAATATTTCTCTGAAACAGATAAACAAATATCTCAAAAATTTACACAATTAATTAATTATAAAATTTCACCAATTTTATGCATTGGTGAAAGCTCAAATGAATACGAACAACAAAAGGTTTTTGAGGTTCTAGATAAACAATTAAAAGAAGTTTTAAATAATATAAAAAAAGGTTTATTAATCCCAAATAATTTGCCCATATGCATTGCATACGAGCCTATTTGGGCAATAGGTACCGGCAAAGCTATATCTATAGACCATTTGGAAACAATTTTGGCATATCTATTAAATAAACTTCAAAAAGAAAATCCTCAAATCAATTGGAAAATATTTTATGGCGGCAGCCTAAATTCCCAAAACACCCCACAACTAAAGAAAATCGAAAATTTGGATGGTTTTTTAGTAGGAGGATCAAGTTTAGATTTCCAAGAATTCGAAAAAATAGTAAAATATGAATAGGAAGTTAAAAATCTTAAAAATTAAGAAAGGTTAAAATGGTAACATTTCTAATGATTCTTTTTGTAATCTTATGTTTTTTTCTGGCAATCGCTATCCTTATTCAACAAGGGAAAGGTGACATGGGACTTGGCGGCTTAGGCGGTGGTGGACAAATGTTATTTGGTGGATCTGGTGGTCAAGATTTTTTTGAAAAAATCACATGGATTATGGGAGCTATATTTATTTTAGGAGCTCTTGGGCTTACAATTTTAAAATCACGAGAATCCGAAAAGTCTCGAATTAGTTATGCTGCAACATCCACACAAAAAACCGAAAGAAAAGTTCCACCAGCTGTACCAGCTCAAGCAGAAGAAACTGAACATAAATAATAAATAAATAAACTAGTCAATGGAGCAGGAGAAATGTTTGTAAAGTTTCTCGATATCGTAGGTAAAATATCTCTCAGCGCTTGCAATGGTATGGGCAATGTTGGACTATTTTTATATGATTCTCTTGTTGCCCTTTTTTCAACTAAACCTAAAACCCAAAAAATTTTTTATTAAAGTCACTGAATTTC
>CAZFDQ010000072.1:0-1648 GCA_964518205.1 uncultured Pseudomonadota bacterium
CTAAACTTCTTGCTCAGATAACAGATTCATCAATAGATGAGCTAAAAATAGGAATGAATGTAATAGCTGCATTTCGCAAATACTATGTCTCAGATAATAAAAATACAATAAATTATGGTATCAAATTCATTCCATTTGAATGTTAAAACCTGTTAAAAAACAACTTTTTGACTGCCCGAAATAACGCGCAAACCCGTTTGCAATAGATCATGCTATAGATTAAAATTATTTTAGTACCAACTTGAAAATGGCTTACCTTGAATTAAAAGTAATCTTACGCAACTAAAGTCGTCATCCTGAACTCGTTTCAGGATCCGCAACGATACTATAATAAAAACAAATTTTATACTTTAAAAATAGATTATTTTTATGGATCCTGAAACAAGTTCAGGATGACAACTGGCAAAGTTATACTCTTCTTAACATCAAGTTAGTATTAATTTGTTTTTTAATTAATGGTGGTTGTGTGCTAAATGGAGGCATGGCAATAAATGGTGGTTGTATTAAAAAAAAATCTAAAACTAATGTTATTTCGCATTATTTTAGTTAATTCTTTATTTCTATTTTCTATATTTTCATCTCTTTTAGGTCAAGCCGAAGTTGCTCCGGCAATTCAATTTATTCAAGATACAACTCAAAATATAATGCTAAAGCTGAATGAGACAAGCAATTGTCAGACTCTTTCTCACCTGAGTCATCATCATATCCGAAATTGGGTAATCAGTTATAAACAAAATGATAGAACTGAATATTATAAACAGAAAATTCACCAAATCGGGCATACTCAACTAGAAAGCCTGTTTAACCAAATCATAGAAAAAGAACAAAAATATAAAAATGCTTATCATGTATTTTATCATGGTCAAAAAAGAGAGTTTATGTTGTTACAAGATCTTTTTGCTCAACTTTATAAACTTAAATATAAAAAAGCTCTAACAGACTTTATAATGCTTCGTATTCCAGATGATGCCGATCTCAAAAAATATCCAAACATTAAAAAGTTTTTAGAAGAATATGATGGAATACATTTTCATGATGCTCATAACCCATTTCGCAAATTGTTACTTTCTGTTAATCCATCATTATTTGGAAATAGCTACAGTTATCAAGATGCTGGACTTTCTTCAACCTTTTATTTTTTCATAAATTCTCGCAACTGCTCAAGAATAGACTTATCTCCACTTATAAAAGATACTTTTGATTATTTTGGGATGTCTTCTTGTTATCAAAATCATCAAGAAGAATTCGATGAACTTTTGCAATTATTATCTGAAGAGGAACAAACAAAAACAGGTTTAACTATTCAAATATTTGTACCTAAAGATCTTGTTGATACAATCACATACAAAGCTTATCCAGGAGGAGAACCAACAGAAAATCCAATAATCCATTCTCCCGCTACAGAGTTAGAACAGTATAAACAAGAATCTTTTATTAAAAAAATTGGTTTTGACACTCTTGATGGAATTCAATTTAGATTACTTATGCACACAAAATATATGCTAAACCCAAAAAGTGGAATAAAATTTTTTAGATATTACAACGAAACTAAAAATATATGTCTATATCAAGAAAAACTGCAACTACTTATAAGCCAAATTGAAAACGAAATTTAAATAAAAAATATTTATTTTTAATCTATTACACA
>CAZFDQ010000073.1:0-4951 GCA_964518205.1 uncultured Pseudomonadota bacterium
AAATTGATGAAAACAACTTATTTGTAGAGTTTGCTTTTCCTGGAATGAGCTTAAAAGAGTTTAAAAAGTTGCAAGTGGTTGAAAAAATTAAAGGTCTCAAGGATTTAATTAAAGACGTAGTACTTTCGTATAAAGATGTGCCTTGTCCTCGGGTTGTTTTAAAAATGTCTTTTTCTAAAAAAGATATTTTGGTACGATGGAATAAAATTGATGACCCTAACAGGCTTATTTTTGATATATATTTAAAGAGTGCATTAAAGAATATTAAGAATAAAAGCAACACTCTTTTGTATGCTCAAAATGATGTTATAAAAAATGATATAGATTCAATTGGTTTACCGGATAGTTTGATTAAGTTAAATTTTCCTAAAAAAAAAATGTCAAAGGATATTAGGGTTGTTGTAGATGCTGGTCATGGGGGGCAAGATCCAGGGGCGAAGGGTTTTTTTTTCTTAAAAGAGAAAGATGTCGCTCTTGATGTAACACGTAGAATTAAGCATCTTTTAAAAAAAATGGGATTTAATGTTTATTTAACAAGAAATACAGATAAAGATTTAAGTTTGCTTGAAAGAGTTGAATTAGCTAATCAATTGAAAGCTGATCTTTTTGTTTCTGTTCATGTTAATTCCATTCAAGGAATTGAGAATGCAAATGGAATAGAGACTTATCATTTGGGCGAAAATGGAATTTTACCTCCTGGAAGACGTGGAGGTTTTGTATTTGTTGATAATAAGCAAGATGATGAGTTATCAAAACTCGCAGACAATCTTTTGACTAACAATATAAATTTATCCAAAAATTTGGCTACAAGTATTCAGGAAAGTATTATTGGATTTTTTGATACCAAAAAATTAAGTGTTGCAAATAGAGGAATTAAGGATGCTAAATTTAGAATTTTGTTGAAAAGTGAAATTCCTGTATCATTAGTAGAGATAGGCTTTCTTACTAATAAAAAGGAGGCCAAAAGGCTTTCGCATCCAGCTTATAGACAAATGCTTGCCGAAGGTATTAGTAGGGGCGTAAAGGATTATATTTATTCCTTAAACTAAAAAAGAGAGGTAATTTATGTTTCCAGTTCCTATTCCTGGAGTTGGTGCTGCAGGTGCTGCAAGTAAAGTAAAAAAATTAATATTTCGATATTATGAATATTTTCTGGTGTACTTTAAGATATTTTGGATTATAGCTGGAATATTAATTTTAATTTTTATTGGTATTAAGATTTATAAAAGTTACTATAAAGCAAAGTTTAAAGAATTAAATATGTTGCTATATAGGCTTTATACCGAATTGATGCTTTTTAAAAATATAGATCAATTAGATGTTTCGACCAAGCAAGAATTAATAAAATCTAAAAAAGAATCATTAATAAGCATTAAAAAGTTATTGAATAATAAAACTAGAATTAAAAAAATTGGTAAGCATAATTATACAAGAATTTTAGATGGTTTAAAGTTGATTGAAAAAGACCTAATAAGCGTTCAAGATCAAAAGAAGTTGGTACAGCATTGGATAAATCTTATTATAAGTTGTTTAAAATATTAAAGTTAAATTTCAACATAAGAATATGCAAAAACATATTGGAATTTTAGGTTTTGGAGTTGTTGGCAAATCTGTATTACGGTTTTTGCGCAACGATAAAGACTTAAAAATTGGTATTTGGGATCAAAGAAAACTAACAGAAAAAGAAGAAAAATTAATAAAAGAGGGTAGTTGTTCCTCTTTTATTAATTTTTCTTCTTTTTCTGTTCAAGAGTTTATAAAATTACATGATCAAGTTATTGTAAGTCCTGGAATTAACTTGCAAAAACTGCTATCTGAGCAATTTTTAAAAAATAATTCAAAAAAACTTATCGGAGAGCTAGATCTTTTTGCCAAAAAATTTTCAAAACCATCTGTTGCAATTACTGGAACATTAGGAAAAACTTCAGTTACAACATTGCTTTCTGAAATATTGCTTTCTTTAAATTCCAAGTCTATTGCCGGCGGAAATATTGGCAATGCAATGTTAAACTTAATAGAACATCAACAAAATTTCGATTTAGCTGTTTTGGAGCTTTCAAGCTTTCAATTGACTCAGAATACAAAATTTGCACCTAAAGTTGCTGTATGGATAAATTTTTTCCCAAATCATCTGGATTGGCATATTGATATTCAAGATTATTTTAATTCAAAGTGCAAAATTTTTGAATATCAAAATAAAGATCAATTTACATTATTGTCTAGTGATTTACTTAGATATAAGGGGCTGAAGGAAAAATTAAAGAGAGTTAAATCCAAAATATGTTTTGTGACAGATTCATTAGATTTTGCTTTAAAAAATAAATTAAAAAACTTTTCTTTTTTTTATAGGCAGGGTGGTTGGCTTTGTTTTGACTCAAAAAAGATCTTTGATTTAAAATTGCTTCCAAGCATAAGTTTTGAGCAGAATTGGATATTTGTTTTGGCAACTTTGTATCTTTTAAATTTTGATTTAAATCGGCTTGTTTTAGATAAAAGAAAGCTACAAGAGCATCGATTAGAGCTTTTTGCAACAATTAATGGAGTTGATTTTTATAACGATTCAAAGGCTACTGTAATTCAAGCAACACAGCAGGCTTTACATAAACTAGATCAAAATGGCAAACCAATAATTTTGATTTTAGGCGGGTTATCAAAAGGTGTAGACCGAAAGCCGTTAATAAAGTTTTTATCACAAATAAAAAATCTTAAAAAGGTGATATGTTTTGGCCCATCATGTACCGATTTCCGGTCTTTTGAAACATATGCTTCTCTTGAGCAGACATTAAATGCTATCTTGCAAATTGTAAGCTCTGAAGATCAGGTACTTTTTTCACCTTCTGGTGCGAGTTTTGATTTGTTTGATAACTATAGGCATAGAGGACGGATTTTTAAGGAACTTGTGTTAAAAACTTTTTGAGGTTTTTTATGGTTGTATCTCAGGATAGGCTAAAAAACGATTTGAAATTTTTTCTTTCTATTGTTGGTGTTTTGACTTTAATTGGTTTGATTTTTATATATTCAGCGAGTTCTATTTTTGCATTAGAAAAGTTTAAATCTTCTTTTTATTTTTTAAAAAAACAATTAATTTTTTTATTTCCAGCTCTTTTTGGTTTTGTTGTTTTCGCAACCGTGCCTGTTGGATTTTGGAAAAAAACAGCTCCGCTTTTTTTCTTATTTTCTTTAATTATTACAACACTAACCTTTTTGCCTCAGTTTGGTTTGAAGATACATGGTTCTGCGCGTTGGATAAGTATCTTTGGTTTTGGATTTCAACCAAGTGAGATGTTAAAACTTTTTTTATTTATTTATATTGGTTTTTTTTTAGAAAAAAAGCAGCGAAAAATTAGATCTTTTGTTCATAGCTATTTACCGTTTTTAACTATTTTGGGATTAACATTTGTTGTTCTCTTAAAACAACCAGATTTTGGATCTGTTGTTACGATTCTTATTACATCGATGATTTTATTTTTTGTTGCAGAATTTAAGATGACTCATCTGTTGTTTACTATATTGTTTGCAATTCCTGCGGTGGCTTATTTAATTCTTACAAAAGCTTATCGTTTGCATAGAATTTTAATTTTTTTGAATCCCTGGTCTGATCCGCAAGGGAGAGGTTTTCAGATAATTCAATCTTTAATTGCGATAGGAACAGGTGATTTATGGGGACTTGGAATTTCAAACTCGAAGCAAAAATTTTTTTATTTACCTATGCAACATACTGATTTTATTTTTCCGATTATTGCCGAAGAAACAGGTTTTGTTGGATCTTGTATGATTGTTATTCTGTTTTTTTTATTTTGTTTTTTTGGCATTCGTATTGCATTAAGACTAGAAAAGCCTTTTGCTTTTTTTACAACGCTAGGGTTTGTTGTTCTTATTAGTTTGCAGGCTGTTACCAATCTTATGGTTACTTCAGGATTACTTCAAACAAAGGGATTAGGCCTACCATTTATTAGTTATGGTGGAACTTCTTTAGTTTGTCTTTTTTGTATGATTGGTTTGATTGCAAATTTTGTGCGTAGACAGAAGTTGTAATTTGTCAGTTTGTATAAAATAGTTTTTTGCCTGATTTATACAGACAAAATTTTCTTGACACAAACACAAATGCTGACATAATGAGTATCTTAAATCTTGGGAATTAGGGATAAAATTAGTTTGTTTAGGGGCTTTTGTGTTTTACAGATCTAGAAATTCTTTTTTAATTAAATTATTTTGCTTATTTCTTTTATTGAGTACAAATGTTTCTTTGCTTTCTCAAGATCAAGATTTACCTGAAGATGTTGTTCAAAAAATCAAAGAAGTTCAGGATGAGCTTTCTGTTGATGATCAAGATGTGAAATTTGATACATCGGAATTTGAAGGAGCAAAAGAAGGGCTTTTGTTGCAATTTTTACGCCAGCCAACAATGATGGCGGAGCGTTTACCAGATGAATGCAAAAATAATGTTGTAGGTGCATGGGAAGATTGTCAACACGCATTTGCCGTTTTGCAACATCCAATATTGTTTTTACTTGAAATTTGCCAAGAGAACGGCATTAAATTATCAGAAATACTTGAAGACCAAAAGGAACAAAGTCAATATCTTGTACAACTGATAAAAGCTTTAAGATCTATTCAAAATTTTTTAAATTCTGAAAATTTTCAGTTTGCATTACAGTATGGAATGTTTCCTGAGCAACTAAAAGAAGAACTTTCTGAATTAAGCAAAAACTATTGTATGCTTTTTCCTTTACTTCAAGATTTGCCGCAAGAAATAAAAGATTCGTTAATTGCTTTGAAAAAATCATTAGGTGCTTTGGATGCTGGGGATTTTAATCTTTTTATGGGCTATAAGTTTGATTATTTAAAGCCTAGATTGGATCAAACTTTTGTTAAATTAGATAAAGCTCAAGATGTTTTAAATAAGTTGGGCAAACGCTTAAAGTCTGATCAAGATGTTGAATTGCAAGAA
>CAZFDQ010000074.1:0-5326 GCA_964518205.1 uncultured Pseudomonadota bacterium
TGAAAATATATCAATTTAAATATTTATTCGGACTATTAATTATTGCTTGCATAACACAACTCAATGCGTCAAAAGAAAAATTTGAACATATTTTTGCAGCACACCAAGATTATTTAAAAGCGACCTCTTCTGATAACCAATCTGATGGCCAAGAAGTTGCACAGAGTTTTTTGCAAATACAACTTGATCAAGAAGAAAGTAAACGCCAAGAACTTGAAAAAAGAATTAACCAAACCTGGATAGAAATAAAAAAAATCAAAGAAATTGCTGTCCAAAAAGGACAATCTTCTATTCTTCAAGATTTTATACAAGAAAGAAACAGCTTAAAAACACTACGTGCACAATTAAAAGAAAATCTTACACAAAGAAAAACTACAATTAAAAATATTTTAAATCTGTCTTTGCAAAAGCTTGAATTACAATATCAATCCAATCCCCAACAGAAAATAGATGGTTTTGAACAAGCCTTTTTAGCTCTTTATACAATTGAAAATGTCCTTCGAAAAACTCAGGATGATCAGGATGATGATTTTTTAAGCGAACAAGCATGGGAAGATTTAGATATTTTAGGATTACTTAAAGCAATAGATCAAACAGAAACAATAGTTGGTAGACTTTGTCTTGCAAATTTATTGGTACAACCATCAACAAAGCCTCAAGATCTTGCTGTAAATTTAGAAGTTCTTCATGAAATTCACGCAAACACAAATCTTTTTGAAAGCTTAGAAATATTATTAAAAAAATATGCATTAGCCGAAGCAAAGTTTCTTGCATTTTCACACAAAGCACAGCATTCAATGCTGATGGAACAAGAACTTGAACTTCTTGAACAAGCAGAAGCAAAATTTACATACTACTTTTTAACACCACTTTTAACCGGCTGTACAGATGCCACTACCTATTCTTTAAAACTTCTACCATCATTAATTGCCTTAGGATTTAAATATGGTGCTCCAGGAGCAATGAATCTTATGCATCACATAACCCCAGACTTTATAACGTCATTTTTCAACAAAATTACTCCGTCTTTTGTTACATCCGCATACGAAACAACCTCCTCTCTTTATAGTACCATAACAAATTGGTTTTCTCCTTCTACTAGTGCATTTTCTCTTTTACCATTTACAGATACAACCTTTTTAGCTGTAGCAGGTCTTAATCAGTTAACTTCTAGACATATACCGGCAAGTCTAAAAGTTCCAACTCAATTTTTAACACAAATGGCTACAGGAATATCTTACTTTCAGTACGCATTGCTAACAACTCCTATTACAGGAGCTTGGTCTTTTATATCTGCAATAAAAGCTAATAAAGAAAAAAAAGATGAACTAATGTCCCAAATTGCAGGACAACTTGAAAATACAAAATATCTTTTAAATTGTTTGCAAGAAATTCACGATTTACTTCAAGAAAACGACGTTTTAAACTTACAAGATTTAGCACATGATCTTGCAATATTTATAGAACAAAAAGAAACTGATAGCGCACTTGGAAGATTGTTAACGTTATTTACAAGCGAAGATGTCGCGCAAATAAGTATCAAAGAAATGTATGAGACATTAAAAGATGCGCTTGTAAAAAATGACAACGAAGAAGAAATAATAATTTTTGCACGCACACAAAAAGCTGTGGGTATGTTGGATACATATATTTCGCGAGTTAAGTTGGTATTAGGTACAGAAGAAACAATGGCCACAGGAATGAATCCTTTAGCTATGCTTGAAAATCTTTTGGGAGGCTTAAATCTAGATGAATTGACTACAGCCCAAGAAATAGAAGGTGAAAAATTAACACCAAGTATTTCTGCTACAGATTCAGATGAAGCCCCCGTTGGAGAATTTATGCCTGTCTCTCAACTACTAGAAGGCTTGGAATTACCTAATTTATTACCAACTTCAACTCAATATTGCTTTGTAAATTACACATATAACACAACAACGCCAATAATTAATCTTAGTGATTGTTTTAATCCGTTTAATCCAATGGCAAACATCCCAGTATTAAATTTAACTGAAAATCTAGAACCGGTTCAACTACAAACTTTAGCAATTGTCTTACTTCTTGCGCATCTTGGTATTGCACCAGCTCAAACAGCCACAATTTCTCCTCTTTGTTCCTTGGGCGTTGCAATTCAACCGGAACCAGAAAACTTATGCTTAGAAATAACAAAAATGAGTTCTGAATTAGATAGACTATCTACAAACGAACAAGGTTTAAGATTTATGATTGCAGATAACAGCAGACTGGCTCAATTACCAACATGTTGTGCTACCGCAAGTTTATACAATACAATTACACGCACGCTACAAAACAGTCTTATACCTCGCACCAATTTAGGATTTGCTTTCTCTGTCCCTGTCCCGGAAAAATAAAAAAACACAATTATCTTCAAAAAACAGCTTTTTTTATAAAATACACCCACCCTTAAAAATTAACAGGTTGACAATTTATCTCTTTTTGATAGCATTAAATTAGATTAATTGAAATAAAAACATAAATTCAATAAAAAATTTACAAGACCAACCCTCCATTTACAGCACAGTTGCCTAGAAAAACTTTTTCTAGGCAACGTGCTCTTTTTTTGCTAAAAACCCTAAATAAGAACTTTAAGTTTCCTTTGTAAACCATAAAAACCTATGCTATAATTTTAACTCCTAAAATTGGGATAAATTTAGGATCAATTTATTTATAGAGTTGTTGGGGACTTAATTTGTTTGGGGGAAAAAACGTGAACTTACGTAAAATTATTTCACTCTATCTTTTTCTTTTTTTAAGTATACAAATAACGCTAATACCTTTTGTATCTGCACAAAATTACAATAATGAAGGTATTTTTTCTCAAATTGCAGAACAATATTTAAGATCTTTTAGCAAGCCAACACTAACTCAAGAAGAAATAAAGTCTACAATAAATCCTAATAATCCAACACAAATTGATGACACTGCAGTAAAAAACCTCTTAAATAAAAAATTAGCAAAACTTAAAAGCCATCAAATTATTCTAAGCCTTTTTGAGCAAAACAATAAATCAAAAAATCCGCAACTCCAATATTCACCAACACCATGCGTTGTAAGCGACATGTTGTGGCAAGATTTAGAACTTTTTTGTGGACAACACAAACCATCAGTATACCTACTCTCAAAGCTTGCTAGAACAAAAACAGCAACTGGAAAAACTATGCTTGGCAAAATGCTTGCCGAGCCAACAACAGATATCAAAGAACTCTTAAGAAGACAAAACATTGTAAAACAACTTATAGAAAACGAAAAAATCTTTAATGCTTTAGAACATTTTATGAATGAATATGCTGAAATAGAAAGCGACCTTATTGCTTTTTGGGACGAAAAAACCTTTAACCACCTATTCAGCTCCGATTTTTATTTTCCTCCATATCCATTAAATCATTTACCAAAAACAATACTGCAATACATAATTCCAAAAGATACACAACACAGATTAAATCAAAATTCTACAGCATTAGAAGGATTAACACTTTTAAATAACTCTTTAACAATCCGCTCTCTTGCTCTTGAAGTAAATAATCCACAAGTTCATTGGCAACACACAAAATATAATTTTCAAGATCTTATGGAACAAATGTCCGTTATTTCAGGCAAAAATGACAACTCTTGGTATAAAAAAGAATGGGATGAGGCCTCTGTTTTTGGAAAAATGTGGTACGGAATAAAAACATTCTGGACCTTTGATAAAATTGGATACCACGCAGCACAAATACCTTTATCCTTTTTTACCATCTTAAAAATTGCTGGAAATGAAAAAACAAAATGGGAAACATTAAAAATTGCTCACAAAAAACTAAAACATGCAGCAACTGCTATTAATAGCCTTATAAAAATTCAAAAGGTTGTAAATTCAAATAAGTTATTAGATGAACAAATGATCTGCTTTGATAACGTTGACTATCTTTTTGAAGAAATATCTAGCAACTCGTTAGAATTTGATAACCTCCTTTCAACACTTACATCTCCTTCTTTTGCAAAAGATAAAAATTTTATTTTATTCTCTAGGGGAAAAATTTTATCAGCAGCATATTTGATGGCAAAAACACAAAATAGATTGATTGATATTCTACAAGTATTAGGCCAAGTTGATACATACCTTTCTATTGCAAAACTTTATAAAGAACATCAAAATAAAAGTGCAAAATTCTGTTTTGCAAACTATATACAACAAGATAAGCCATATATATGCCAAAAAGACTTCTGGACTCCATTTATAAACCCAGAAACAGTTATAACAAACAGCATTGAACTTGGAAGCGATGACAGCGCAAAAAGCGCTATTGTATCAGGCCCTAATGCAGGCGGAAAATCCACAATCCTTAAAGCTATAATTACAAACTTATTATTAGCACAAACAATTGGTATTTGCGCTGCTAACGAAGTAACATTAACACCATTTGCATATCTTGATACGTATCTTAACATCACTGACGATATTGCATCAGGGAATTCTTTATTCAAATCAGAAGTTTTAAGAGTTAAATACCTGATTGAAACAATAAAAGCGCTTAAAGAAAATGAATTCAGCTTTGTTGTTAT
This sequence comes from uncultured Pseudomonadota bacterium, assembly GCA_964518205.1. Classification (GTDB taxonomy): domain Bacteria; phylum Babelota; class Babeliae; order Babelales; family UASB340; genus CAZFDQ01. Next base: position 4,564 of record CAZFDQ010000074.1, read on the forward strand.
GGACGAAATCTTTAGTGGAACAAACCCTATTGAAGGTGAAGCAGCTGGTTATGCAATAGGAAAACACCTTTCAACGTTACCAAATAGCATCACAATGATCGCAAGTCACTATCCAAAATTAACCAACCTAGAGCAAGATACTGATGGCTGGTTTAAAAACTACAAAGTCTCTGTAAACAAGCAAAAAGATAATTCTTTGAACTACCCATTCAAGCTTGAAGAAGGAAAAACAAATCAAACTATCGCAATAGATATCCTCAAAACTGAAGATTTTGACCCTCAAATCATAAATGATGCCTACTCCGCTATTGGAGTAGGCTCTGAATAAGGGCTATTTCGCCCGTTACCCCCTTTCTGGCAACGCTTCAAAACCCGCTCCCAATCAATAAATATATTCAAATACCCTCCCTGTTTGACACGGATTTAGGTAATGATATACTTGTTAGTATATACAAATTGAAATACTAAAATTCCCCAAACAAACCCCAAACAAACCCCTTAGAATTTCAAGGGCGGTGTATCATTCCGATACCCCGCTCTCTTTGGGGTTTTTTTATGCTTAAAATTCAAAAATGCTAAATGATCTTTTTATGCTACTTTAGGGGTATATATTAATACCTGTCGTCAAAGTTTACTTTTATTTTAATACGTCAAACGCGTATTAAACCTATATCCCAAATAAACCTTGTGCATTCTTTGTGGTTGCATCTTCAACAACATTCAATTCAACTCCATGCAAATCAGCAATTGTTTGAGCAATAAT
>CAZFDQ010000075.1:0-5352 GCA_964518205.1 uncultured Pseudomonadota bacterium
TGCATGTATGTTAAAACAACACAATTTGCAGCTGGAGCAGAAAATAAAAATGAACTTTGAAAAATAAAAATAAATAAAATAAATATTTTTTTCAAAAACATACTCATCCCTTTAAATCAAAAAAGCCGATCTTAACAATCGGCTTTTATAATACAAAATATAAAAATATAAAATCAAGACAACAAAATATAGTCTTTATTTTCTACATTCAGACTCTGTCCCAGATTCTATATCAGTCTGATAGCCTGTTTCGTCGCTATCTTGCCCAAATAAATCATCTTTTAAGAATTCTAAAGACCAATACATTTGCCCTGCAATTTGACCAAATTCATAATCATAAGTTCTTGGATCAATTCCATGATCACACCAATCTTGCAAAAAACCAGCACCAAGAGGCATGTCATATCTGGATAATTCATCTAAACAATTTAACAATTCATTAAATCCATCTTTAATAACAATATAACAATCAAGCTCACAATCAATAAAAGATCCGGCTTTGTCTCGTTCACTTAATCTTTGTCGAATATCATCATGCAACTTATAAAAATTTATTCTATCTTTTATTTCTCGCATAAAAATCCGAGTTTCACTTGTCTGACCATAAGTTCTGAATGTAAATATTTCATCAAATTGCTGTAAAAAAGTTTTTGCTCCAAGCTCTAAAATTAAAAAAGTTGACATTAAAACTAAAAGTAAAAAACTTTTTTTCATAGACTTAAACCCTTTAAATAATGCTTTTTGTTTATTCTTCATATGTGCATAAAAAATAGCAAAAAAAGAATCAAAGTCTAGAAAAACATTTATTCTATAGCATCCTCTATAAAACTTAGCCAAGAACTATTTTTGGCAAACTCTGTTCTATCATACGAAGAATCAACTTTACCTTGAGGGAAATAAATAGAAAGACCTCGAGCTGTTGCAAGTTTTTTGCCTGCAACGTTTGCAATAACAGATCCTTCTATAACCTTCATACTTAAATCTAAAGCTTGTTTTAGATCTTTCACTGCTTTTTTATATGATAGAGAGTTTGTTTTTTTTGATGCATTTATATTATTTTTATTTTGTTTTTTACTTTTTCTTGTCTCAAGAAATCCTGTATCTTTTTGATTATCATTTTCTAACTGTCTTAACATTTGATAATAAAAAGAATAAAGATCTATATAACTTTTGGTACTAAACTGTAAAGAAGACTTTCTTGCAGCTTTTACTAATTCTTTAATCCCTGCTTTATCATATTTTTTGCAATTATTTAAACAATCAACAACTGTATCAATACTGTCTTTAATATGACTCATATTTTCGAGATTAATAGCAGATTGAGTATAAAAATTTATCTTTCCTTGATAAAAATTTTCATAGGTCAACACTATACTTTGTGCTAATTGAACAGGGTTAACTCGTCCATAGGTTAAACCTTGCATTAACGTTAAATAATCCCAACCGTGTGCAAGTTCAACCTCTTGCGATGCAACCATGTAGTTTGCAAAATCTTTTATCTGATAACCAACTTCAACCATCGCCATTAAACAAGCATCCATACCCAATACATCAATTTTTTTATTTTTCAAAACATTGGTTTTAATTTGACGTAAAGCTTCTGCTAATTCTTGATTATTCATGTAAGTCCTATTGTATTCATTAAATAAAATTCCTCTGTGAGAAGAAAGATCCGCCTTTAAAGTTGAATAATCTTTTTCCAACAAATCTTGTAATCCTTTTGTGATTCCATCTATCTGAACTCTTGGATTATCTGCTATTTCTGCCTGATCAAAAACAATCGGATCAGCACTTAATGTACTGCTACCACCAGTCCATAAAGGGCGCCCCCAATTTGGATCCAAAATTCCAACACCATGATTCCATAAAACTAAAAAATATTTTTTTGCGGGATGATTGCTTACTGCCCACTGCATAGAATCAACTAAATCACTTACACAAGTTCCATCTGTGTCATATGGTAAAAAAGTATCAAGGTCTATTTTATTCTTATTAATTTTATATCGCCAAACACCTTTTTGATTTGGTTGATACCATTGGACCAAAATATTCAAATTGCTATTAGATCCTATACTTGCCATATCACTTAAATTTTTTATAGCAAATTTATTAAGATTGTTTTTAGCCTGAACAAATACCAAAACAGTCCAATCTGCCAATGCAAAAAGCGATGAACTTGAAAGTGTAACAGAACAAAAAACTGTTAATACAAAAAGTTTTAATTTTTTGTACGATTCCATATCCCTTCCCCCTTTAGTTTTTTTACTTCATATCTCCCTTAAAAAGTTTATTTTTCCTTTACATTACTTAAGATATTAAAATCGATAGGATAAAATCAATATTTCTATTATAAATATTAACAAAGCCTTAATTCGAGGAAGTTTTCAAAATGAAAACATAGAGACAAAAAAACAAATTTTTGTTTTTTAACATAATCTCTTGACACTTAAAATTTAGCAATAAAGAATTTTGTGCTAAAATTAAATCAACATAAAATAGTCAATATCTAAAACTAAAGGCAAAGTCATGAGTTATAATTTTTCTGAGATAGAAAAAAAATGGCAAAAAAACTGGAACGAAAATCCTTATTTTAAAACCAAAGATGATAAAACTCTAAAAAAATATTATTGCCTTGATATGTTTCCGTATCCTTCTGGCTCAGGTATTCACATTGGTCACTGGAAAGGATATGTATTTTCGGATATTTATTCCAGAATAAAATTACTTGAAGGATATAATGTTTTACATCCAATGGGATGGGATGCTTTTGGTCTACCCGCAGAAAATTACGCCATACAACAAAAAGTTCATCCTAAAATTAGCACCGAAAAAAACATCGCTCATTTCAAAAATCAGATGAAAAATATTGGTGCAATTTATGATTGGAGCAAAGAAATAAACACCACTGATCCAGATTATTATAAATGGACCCAATGGATATTTTTGCAAATGTATAAAAAAGGGCTTGCTTATCAAGATAATATTCCAATTAATTGGTGCCCGAAATGCTTAACAGGTCTTGCAAATGAAGAAGTTGTTTCAGGAGAATGTGAACGTTGTGGAACAAAGGTTATACAAAAAAACATCCGCCAATGGGTTTTAAAAATTACTGAATATGCAGAAAAGCTATTGCAAGGCTTGGAAAAGTTAGACTGGCCAGAAAAAGTTAAGTTGATGCAAAAAAACTGGATTGGCAAAAGTAATGGAGCTCACGTTATTTTTAAAACTGAAAGCAACATAGAGCTACCAATTTTCACAACACGCCCAGATACGCTTTTTGGCGCAACATTTATGGTTATGGCACCAGATCATGATTTAGTAGAAAAACTACTAACAAAAGATCAACTTGAAACCGTTCAAAAATATCAAGACGAAATCGCTCACATGAGTGAGATGGAAAGAACAACTGAAACAAAAGAAAAAACAGGCGTGTTTACCGGAAGTTACGCAATAAATCCTGCAAACAACAAACGTATTCCAATATATATCTCTTCTTATGTTTTAAAAAATTACGGAACAGGAATTATAATGTCTGTTCCTGCTCACGATCAAAGAGATTTTGATTTTGCCAAAAAGTTTAATCTTGAAATTATCCCTGTAATAAAACCAACAAATCCGGAAAAAAATTATTATGATGAAAGTGGCAATTTAATCTGTGCAATAGAAGAAGATGGAATATTAATTAATTCAGAAAAATTTAACGGGCTTGATGCAAAAACAGAAGGCTTTAAAAAAATTACCAAATATTTAGAACAAAAAGGTATTGCCAAGTTTGAAACTTGTTACAAATTGCGCGACTGGATCTTTTCTCGTCAACGCTATTGGGGCGAACCAATTCCTTTGGTTCATTGCAATAAATGTGGTGTTGTTCCAGTTCCTGAAAAAGATTTACCTATAACTTTACCTGATGTTAAAAATTATGAACCAACAGGCACAGGAGAATCTCCTCTTGCAGGAATTGATGAATGGGTTAACACAACTTGTCCAAAATGTGGAGGCGAAGCAAAACGTGAAACTAATACCATGCCACAATGGGCGGGTTCTTGTTGGTATTTTTTGCGTTACCCTAATCCAGATTTAGACAATAAGCCATTTGATCCAAAAGATATGCAATATTGGCTACCGGTTGATCTTTATATCGGTGGAATCGAACATGCAATTTTGCATCTTCTTTATGCTCGCTTTTATGTAAAAGTTTTATACGATCTTGGATATTTGCCATTCGATGAACCATTCAAAAAACTTTTTAACCAGGGAATGGTTTGTATGAGATCAGAAAAAAGCGGTAAAGTTGAAAAAATGTCTAAATCTAAAGGCAATGTTGTAAATCCAGATGATATAATAAAAGAATATGGATCAGATACATTACGTATGTACATACTATTTATGGGACCACCAGAACTTGATGTTGAATGGCAATATGACTCAATTAAAGGTGTAAAAAGCTTTTTAAATAGACTCTGGGTCTATCTGACCAATGAAGGAAACCAAACAGAAAAAGCCGATGAAAAATCATTAAAACGTTTCCATAAATTCTTAAAAGAATTTCAAGAAAGACTTGAAAACTTTAAAACAAATACTGCTGTTTCTTCAATCATGGAATATTTAAATGATCTTATAGGACAAAAATTAAAAATAGATAAAACAATATTAGAACAATTTTTAACAGCCATTTCTATTATGGTTCCACACTTTTCAAGTGAACTAATTGAAAAACTCCTAAAAAAACAACTTGAAAATTGCATCTGGCCAAAGTTTGATAAAGAACTTGCCCAAGAAAATGAAACTGAAATTGCTATTCAGGTTAATGGCAAAGTTCGTGGTAAAATTACTGTAACTAAAGGCTGTAAACAAAATGATGTTGAAGAAAGAGCAAAAAAAGTTATTCCTAAATGGCTTGAAGGCAAAAATATTATAAAAATTATTTTTGTAAAAGATCGCTTAATAAGCTTTGTTGTAAAATAAAGTTTATTAAGCGATCTTTTTATATCCTTCCTCCCATTTAATAACGAAAGGAAGTAATGTATGTAACTTTTGAAGAATCAATAAATGCTCAAAATAAAGATTATCTAGAATGCATAAATGCTCAAAATCCAAAATATCTTCGTTCCATGCCTCCAGGCTGCACACCAAAAAGTTTTATTGATTTTTTAAAACAACTCTATGAAAAAAATAACCTATTAAAAGTAAAACAAAAAAAATCAAATCATATTCCAAAAATAATTCACCAAATCTGGTTTGGCCCTAATAAACCTCCACCAGAATATCAAAACTTTCAAGAAAGTTGGGGAATTAAACATCCTGAATGGCAATGGATTTTATGGAATGAACAAAAAATAAAAAATAATTTTT
>CAZFDQ010000076.1:0-3507 GCA_964518205.1 uncultured Pseudomonadota bacterium
CTATTTTCAATCTCAAAATTCCACCGGAAACAATCATTTTTTGCGGTTCTTCGTTCAAAAAATAGGCCATGCCGGGCGTTGCGTCTTTTGAAAGCAAAACTTCACCTTTCTTCGACTGATGTGTCTTTAGTTCGTCGTATAATTCTTCGGATATAAATTGCTGGTTGTTGTCGGAGAGCTCAAATTTTGAAAGATTGCTCACGCGGACAAATGGGATTCCGTTTTCTTGATATGCTTCGCTTCCCGGCTCAACACTCTTTTTTATTTTCACCAAATTTCCCAATTCATCAAATCCGCCTTTGTATTTTTTCACTGCTTCAACAATTTCTTCATATTTTGGCTGAAAATACTCCGCGTCAAAACGCTCTGCATCTTTGGCGTTGGAAAAGTTTTTGATAAAAGCAAGTTCGTGTTTCGGCTTCCAGTCCAAAAGTCCAAGTTCGGAAAGGAGCAGTTGTTCGGCTTGGGAGTAAAAATTTACTGAATCTGTCTTTAATCTGTGAGCTTTAACGCAAACATCTTGAATTAATTTTTGAAAATTTTGTGATAAGTTCGGTACAGTAATTTCCTTTATCTTATAAATGAAAAGGTTTAGTTGGACATTTCCTGTTGATTCTCGAAATGTTTGAAATCTTCCGTACTTTGAAAGCAGAAAAGATGAAAGAAAATAAGGCTGATAATCTTTTTCAATTCTAATAATACCTACATGGCGATCAGAATTTGCTGGCAAAATGCTTTTATCCACTACGGCACAATTTCCAATAGTCCCAACAGTTGAAATCACAACATCATTTTCTTTTAGTCTCGTTCTTTTGTTCTTTTCATCTTGTTCTTTTGAAATAAAACCCGTACCTGACAAATCAAAATAATTTTCTTTAGGAGCCTTCGCTGATAAAAGATTGATTTTACTGTTTTCATCAAAATCTATAGACGCATGAATACCATCCGTCACAAATGCAAAATCGCCAATTTGAGCGTGGTTTTTCTTTTTAAGAGTTTGAAGCAAAAAAAGATTTGTAGGATGATAATGTTCCGAATCGAATCGCAACGATCCTTGCTCCAAATTTTTATAATTTACAACTGAATATTGCATGGTTAATTTTAAATACCTAAAAAATTTAGCAGACTATTAGAAACTAGATTTGGATATTTTCTTTGCACATCTTCTAAGTTTTTATCTTTTAGTTTTTGATAAATAGCAATCGTTCCTTTTTGATTTCTTTCTATATTTAGAACCTCTTCAAGATTCTTTTTATTACAGTGTCTTAGGCCTTCTTTTTCAATTTTCTCTAAAATTTTGTTGTTTTTTGTCCATTGTTGTTTATCTGTGGTTTGTTTTTTCTTCTCTTCATCTGTGGCTCCTTCTGGTAGGAGATTTGGATCATCATCATTGTCTAAGTCCCAATCGTGAATTACAAAAAAATCAATTTTAAACAATTTACATAGATCAATAATTGTTAAAATAGAATCCTTACCCCACGCCGCCACTATCGCAATATTTTTTAATCCGAAATTAACTTGATTTTCGAGTATCGTTTTATAAGTTAAAATATCGTGCGGTCCTTCAACAATGATTACTTTACTTGCGAATAAAATATTTCCTATATTCGGTTCTAGGGTTTTTAGATATTTGGCAAAATCGTCTGGATTTTTTAATTCAAATACATCAAGCTTTTCAGGGATATCTAGGGCTAAACTCTCCTCGGGCGGCTGTATTATTGAAGACTTTAAATAATCTGGATTAACTACTTTGACAATGCTTTGCGGATTAAAAACATCTACAAATTTTTTGGAATGTGTTGTATAAATAATCTGATTATTTTTTGCAAGTTCGCAAAGGACTTTATAAAAATATTCCTGAAAATGTTCATGTAGAAAGGTTTCGGGTTCTTCAAATATTATTATTCGTCCCCCGTCGTTTAATTCTGCGAGCGAACGCAAAATTGCAATAATAAGCATTGATTTAAAACCCTCTCCAAGTCTCTTTATAGAAATAGCCGGTTTATTTGGATTGTCTGAAAGTTTAAAGACAATACTGTCATATATTTCGTCCGCTTTTGGCATTTGAAAACTTATTTTTAAGCTATCATTTTGTATTTCTATTTGTTCTTTGATTGAGTTCTCCCACTCTGAAACTAAAGAGCTAAGGGCTTCGGTTTTGATTAGATTATTCTCAAGAAAATTGATAATTTGTTCAAAATAATCTTTACGTGAGATGTCCTCATTTTTTTTGTTTTTTACTAAATTATCCGAACGGTAAAAATCCTCTTTTATGTCTTTTAATCTTTTTCCCAATAATGAATAGCTCTTATTAAGAAGGTGTTTTTCAAGCTCTCGAAAATCAATATAAATAATATTTAGTCTATCTTTTATACTGCCCATTAGTACCGGCAACCCTCTACTTCTTATCCTTTCCTGCTTAATAATTGTTTCCCCGCTATCATCTACTGCATGGGAAAATCCGTTAATAATTCCATTTTCATCTTTTTTAATTTCTAAATGAGCACCATAACATTCTTTGTTTGTCTGATAAATGGTGGGAATGCTGAGTGACTGAGAAAAATCTACTTTTATTTCAGCCTTGTCTTCAGTATTTTGAAAATAAAAATCTTCAATATCGAAAAATTCTCTATATTTTGTTTGTAATCCACATGCCCTTAAAATTGCATGAATTAAATGTGTTTTCCCTGAGTTATTGTAGCCAACTATTGAAAAAGGTTGGTTTATTTCTGGAAATTTTATAACTTCAAAATTATTGTTAGAAAACGAGCGAAAATTTTTAATTGAAACCTTTTTAATTCTAGGAAAACTCATAGTTATTTCCAAAAACTTAATTTTTCCGACTCCGCCCATCTAATAAACTTTTCCGCCACGCCGTCGGGCAATTCGCCGTCGTGGTTGTGCAGGTCGTGATTGATGACTAAGTGGCCGTTTTTGTCGAGCTTTGGCTGACCATTACCGTTTTTTATGAATACATACTCGCCGGAGTTGTCTTTGCCGGATTTTTCCGAGATGGCAAAGAAAATGGGATAATCCTCTTGCTTCGGGCAAAGCTTATCGTCCCATTTCTGCACGAAGAGTACGCTGGTTTTTGTTCCGGTGTGCGGTTTGAAAGTATTGACATGAAGTCCGACCACCGCCAAGATTCGGGCTTTCTCTGAAATATACTTGCGGATTGCTTTGTCTGAAGTGTTATTAAAACGGCCTTGCGGTAAAACAATCGCCATTCTTCCGCCCGGCTTTAAAAAGTTTAGATTTCTTTCAATAAATAAAATATCTCTGCCCACTTTTGATTTTGGTTTCCCCTTCTCGTTATAGCCAAGATCGTATTTGTGAATGATGCGGGATTCTTTGATATCTCCGGCAAACGGTGGATTGGCCATGAGAATATCAAAATTAAATTCTTTGTAAGAGTCGGGTTCTTTTTGTAGCGCCTCAATCCTTCTGAACCCTGGCCCATATATCTCTAACCAATCTCGATTAGTTATGTTTTCGTTCCAGCGTTCA
>CAZFDQ010000077.1:0-4172 GCA_964518205.1 uncultured Pseudomonadota bacterium
CACACGCCTGGACAATTACTCAAAATAAAAAAGTTGCTCAAGCCGCAGGCGAAATTCATTCCGACATGGAACGCGGTTTTATCTGTGCCGAAGTTTACAACTGCCAAGATCTTTTTGAACAAGGAACTGAAGCAAAATTAAAAGCCTCCGGTAAAATTCGTACCGAAGGCAAAGAATATATTGTTCAAGACGGTGATGTCTTATTAATCAGATTTAATGTATAAAACGCCAAACACAAAGAATTAATATTTAATAATCACAAAAAAGCTTTTCGCCTCAAATACAATACTATTGATAAAAAACAATAACTGCTACAATTGCTGGAGCTGAAGTATTTTTTAATGCAGCCGTAAATGCAACAACAAATGCAATTGAAAACAATCCTGAATTAAGAACAAAAGTTGTAACTAAAATTGGTAAAGTTATGGGTGAAGCTGAAATAGCTAGATTAAATGCAAAAACAACAGCAATTCTATCACATAAGTTTCATGCCGCTTGTTATTTTGTTGCCAAAGCTATTCCAACATTAATAGCTACTATCTCACCATTTGTATTGCAAAGAATAGGATATAAAAATCAAATAAACTTAGAACTCTTAAAAAGGTCCCATCAAAATACCTAAAAAATAGGAATTATAAATTGTGAAAAAAATTATTTTATTTCTAGTCAAATACAACATTAAAACAATCTTTTTTTCCTCTTTATTTTTTATTATTAGTTGCAACGCTAATCCTCTTTCAACTGAAGAATTCTTATCAAACCTATCACTTGCTGTTGCATTAGATGCACCCTTATCCAGTTGTTATATTTCTCGCAACTATGTATTAGCAACTGCAGGAGAAAACCAAAACAACACACAAAACATAAAAAATTTTAGATGTGTAAATTTTACTAATAAAGATTTAAGAAATTATGACTTCACAAGAGCAAATTTTACCGATGCAATTTTGGATGGAGCAATTGTTGAAGGGACTAATTTTGCACATGCAATTGGTTTAACCAATGAACAAAAAGAATACTTGCGAGCAAATGGCGCAATAAATGTTCCTCCAAGTTTTTATTATGAACTTGAAGATGATCAAAGTTGCCCTGTTGGGCATGAAACAACTGAAGAAAATAAGGCTAAACTAAGATTTTTTAGGCATCTAATCCAAAAATTAAAAAGTCGGCTTAGAAGAAAAAAAGAAATTTCTACCCAAACCGAAGCCATTATTACGAGCCTATCTTCACCAAATCAATAAATTCATCAACACTTACTTAAACCAAAACTGCAAAACATGCCATAACCACCCACGATCTTTTTATAAATTGGGATTTTGAATGAATTAATTTAAAGTCCAGTTGGAATATCAACAAATAAAGTTTCAATATTAAGTTTGTCTTTCACAACTTGAGCTAAAGCTTTTACACCAACAATTTCTGTTGCATGATGTCCTGCAAAAATTACATTAATGCCTGCATCTTTAATGTAATGATACATTTCGGTGCTGTCTCCAGTTAGATAAAAATCTACATCAGCTTGCATAGCTTCAATCATTTGTGGGTATCCACCACCACCAGAACAAACAGCCATTGTTTTTATTTCTTTTGGACCAAATGGCAAAACTTTGCATTCAGCACCAAGTTCTGTTTTTAAAATATTTTCTATTTCATCTAAAGTTTTTGGCTTATCTGTTTTTCCTGTAAAACTTATTGTTTCTCCACTATAAACACAAAATGGACCACTCTTTTCAAATCCTAAAATTTTTATAAGCTGAGCGTTGTTTCCAACTTCTGCGTGTTTATCTAAAGGCAAATGAGAAGCGTATAAAGAAATATTATGCTTTAACAAAAATTCCATTCGCTTTTTATTAAAACCAACAAGACGCGGATCACCAGGCTTCCAAAAATGTCCGTGGTGTACAACAACCATATTAGCTTTTTCTTGCACGGCTCTTTCAAAAGTTTGCATACCTGCATCAACAGCAAACATAATTTTATTTACTTCTTGGCTGCCTTCAACCTGCAAACCATTCCAAGAATCATCTTTAACATTTTTAATATCAAGATATGTGTCTAGAAATTCAACAACATCTGTAAGTTTTATCATGTAACTTTACCTTTTCTTTAAAAGCTTTAAAACGATATAAAACAGTACTAAATTAGCCCTAAAACTATCGTCCATTGCAACTGTCTATTTTTTATTTACTTCTTGGCTACCTTCAACCTGGATACCATTCACATTCACATACCAACCAGTCTTCCAATTCATCTATCACTAAATATTTAAGATTTGGTAATTTAACAATTTCAGCAAGTAAGCCTATTCGTTGATTATCACAAATATGAAGCACCTTAAGGTTCGTTAACTTACCAATTTCATAAGGCAATCTGGTCAGTTGATTACTTGAAAGTCCGAGGAATTCCAGGTTGGTTAATTTGCCAATTTCAGGAGGCAATTCTGTTAGTTGATTTTCTCCTAAATTGAGTCCTTGAAGCTTGAATAAATTACCAACCTCAGAAGGTATTTTGGATAACTTGTTACCATAAAGACCAAAAATTTGAAGATTAATTAAGTTTCCAATTTCACTGGGTAATTCTCTTAGTTGATTACAATAAACACGAAACATTTCAAGGCTTACTAATTTTCCTATTTCATGAGGCAATCCTATTAATTGATTCGATCCCAAATTAAGTTCTTGAAGTTTGGATAAATTACCAATTTCAGAAGGTAGTTTGAATAACTTGTTATCATCAAGATCAAGAACTCGAAGATTAATTAAATTACCAATTTCATTGGGTAATGCGCTTAGTTGGTTACTTGAAAGATCAAGGTACTCAAGATTGGTTAATTTTCCGATTTCGGGAAGTAATTCTGTTAATTGATTATTATCCAAATAAAGTTCTTGAAGTTTGGATAAATTACTAATCTTAGAAGGTAGTTTGGATAACTTGTTATTATAAAGATCAAGAACTTGAAGGTTTGATAAATTGCTAATTTGATGGGGAAATTTAGTTAAGTTGCAACCAGAAAGAATAAGTCTTGTTATGTCGCTTAAAATAATATTCTTTTTACTTGCGACATCTTTAATAGCATCCCAACAATCATTTGATCTTTTAAAATGTTTACAACATAAATTAATTTCGTATCCATGTAAAAACATGGTTTTGTATAACAAAAAAATTGACACCAGCAACTTTTTTTTGAAATTATTCATAATCCTCCTTTCTTATACTCTATTTAAATTTTTTACTCTCTCATTGTGTTTGCATAACTCAATAACTTCTTTTTTTATCTACGTCTCGAAAGCTTGGCCCTATATTATCAATAATATCTTCAAATTGGTTTGTTATTTTATTTAATAAATATAACATTTTAACCATTCAAAAAAATGTCATAATATTTTAATTAGAATTAATGTATTCAAGAAAATCTGGAAGCCAACTCAAATCAGAATTATATTGCATTTTCCAAGCTTCACATACTTTAACAAAATTTCTATAACCGTGATTCCAATTCGGATATAATTTTTTAAATGATTCCATAAAAGAATCAACTCCACCAACAACAGCAAAGTCTTCATGCGAAATAATTATTCCCCAATATGCTTTCGTTGAATATATCGCACTTTCTACAACTATCTTAATTTTTTTGTATTCCTCATAAGAAATTTTATTACTTATTTCACCACATCCAAAACTATAAATATCTTTTTCTACCGAATTATCTAAAAAACCACCTTCTGTTTCAGATAAATAGCATGACTCTTCACCCAATGCTTTGCTAGCACCCATTAAAGCATTAAATTGTTCTTTATTTAAATAATACCCATCAGTTGGACACAAAATAATTCTTTGTTTAATTATATCATTAAACATTCTGCCAAAAGGATCTGTATTTTTAAAAACTTTGTAGTAGGCATTTTTAAGTTCACTTATTAATTTCTGTTGTTTCACAATTTATATTTCCTTACTCTATAAATTTAATTTTTCTTATCCCTTTAATACCGTTAATATCAATAGTTGGAGGACCCGATTTTGACACTGCCCTATATGTAAAAATTACATCGTTCTTGTCAACCCCAACAAATACTCCATTTGCTCTCTCTGCAAAACTTTCTACTTGAGCTCTAAAAAAATTAAATGCATCTTTCTTATTGCCGCTAATTTGTCGTATATCTGATTGCAATGAT
>CAZFDQ010000078.1:0-1532 GCA_964518205.1 uncultured Pseudomonadota bacterium
TATATAATAAATTTTTGTATACTAAGGAATCAACCACTATGAGAATAAGAACACATGTAAATCCATTAGCTTATATAAACAGATTTGAAAAACTAGAAAAGTACACCACCTTTGAATTCAAAAACAAACTCGACTATGAAATTGGTTTTGGCAGAGGAATATTTTTAACAGAATATGCAAAACAAAATCCAACTCGTTTTATTGTTGGAGCAGAAGTCAGAGGGCAAGCAGTTACATTCACTCAAGAAAAATTAAAAAAAGAAAAAATCGAAAATGCTTTAGCAATACAAGCAAACGGTTTAATTTGTCTTAAAGATATGTTTGAAAATAATTCTATTGATAACATATTCATTTTTCATCCCGACCCATGGCATAAAAAACAACATCTTAAACGCCGACTTATTAATCAAAAACTTTTAGACACCGCAAAAGATAAATTAAAACGTGGCGGGAAAATACATATCTCCACAGATGTACAAGAGTTGTGGGAAGAAATCTTACATCACTTTGAAGAATCCAAAAATTTTAAAAAAGTTCAAGATAGCTTTTGGCAAAACTTTTATATGACTAGGTGGAACGAAATTGTTTTGCAAAAAGATCGCAAAACATTTTTTGCAACATTTTGCTTAAAGTAAAAGAGTTGTTTAAATAACAATATCTGAAACAGATTGCCTCCCAACAACATTACCTGCAGATCTTGCTTGTATTTCGTTTCCAGCATATACAACATATCCATTCTCAGAATCAACTTTAGCAAGATCACACCAGCATTTTAAACCATCAAAAAAACTTTTATTGATTGTTTTTCCTGACTTAATCTCAATAGGAATAAATTTGATAATGTAAAAATAGAACTCTACTCATAAAATTGCACAAATAAATCTTAAAAATGATTAATTTTGTGATTTTTGATGCTATCAATATCACATTTCTATGTTTTTTGATATTAGCGACATCAAAATTAGCAATTTTGGGTGTTATTTTGTGCAAATCTTAAAGTCGACTTACAGAACTACACAAATCTCAAAACACAGAAAAAATCATATTAATTGAATCCTTTTGACATCTAATCGGAGACTCAAAATGATAAAACGCAAAATTGTTCAAAGTATTTTCCTGTTGTAGGAATTCTGGGTCCGCGTCAGTCGAAAAAAACAACCCTTGCTCAATAAATATTCAAAAATCATGTATATCTTACTCTTGAAGATCTAGATTTACGAGCTGCTGCAAAAAATGACCCCAGAACTTTTTTACTAACCAATCGCAATGATCACGGAATTATAATTGATGAATTTCAGTATGTTCCTGAATTGCTATCATACATTCAAACAACAGTTGATCAAGATCAAAAACCTGGATATTTTATTTTAACAGGTTCACAGAACTTTTTGATGAATGAAGCAATTACCCAATCTCTGGCAGGTAGAATTTCTCTTCATACACTTTTACCTTTATCAACTTCAGAAGTGACATCCTCACGGGAATGAATTCCCGTGCATCCTAAATACTTAACAATTCAGAAATCGGTTCCT
>CAZFDQ010000079.1:0-4162 GCA_964518205.1 uncultured Pseudomonadota bacterium
CAATAGTAGAATTCATACTGCCTTAAAAATGCCGCCTGCTATATTTAAACAACGATTCTCAGACGTAGAAACTGTGTCCCGAAAATCGGGGACTTGACAGAATAATGTCATCAATAGGAACTCCATATTCCTCTGAAAACTTCTCACTAAAATACTTGTGACGCGGACGAATCACAACTCCATCTGCATCTAATAGCATTACTTTACTCATATTCAATTCCATCTTCCTTTAGGATATTAAATTTACCATTCTCCTCTTCAAGCAATACAAAAGCCCCATCCCCAACTTTCTTGACATTAAAATCCATCATTTCTTTAAAGAATGTTTTCAAAAACAGCCCATGAGTTACAACAACTAGTGAGCCGTGTTTCTTTTTTAACAAATACTTGATCGCGCTTCTCACCCTCGTCTTGAAATCATCAACTCTCTCGCTCCCGTCCACATATTCCCATCTGTTATGTGTTGTCACTACTTCTGGATACTTTTTCTTTGCTTCACTTCTAACTAGTCCCGTCAACACTCCATTTAAGTTTCTCTCCTTTAAATACTCAAAAACATCCATTTTGACACCAAGTTCATTGGAAATTATTTCTGCTGATTGAAGTGCTCTCTTTAGCGGTGAAGATAGAACAATTTCAAACTTTTCGTCCAATGAGGAAATCTTTTTAGCGGGATTTTTTATCTTTCTCACATTAACAAAAAATATCTAAGAGGAACCTTAAGAATTTCGTCTTTTATATCCAAGCCTGAATCGGAAATAACCAAACCATAATCTCCCTTTTTCTTTTCCAAAGTATTCTTGGCTTGTTTAATTCCTTTATTTCCATAACCTACTTCAATAATAATTTTTCTATCAGATAACTTTAGAATAAAATCAGCCCCTCCTTTAGCGCTGTCATAAAAAGTAGGCGAAGCCAATCTTTGACTAAATTCACGGTATAAGGTTAGGGCGATAATATCTTCTAGATATTTTCCTTTATGATTTTCAAAAGCACTTTCTCCCTCGATAATAGTCAAGAGAGTATGTCTAACAGCAGGAGTCATAAAATGATATTTTGAGGGTTTACGCACCTTCTTATAAGTTGAACCGTAAGGATAAACTCGAATTAACATTTCCGCTTTTTCTAAAGCCTCTAGAACATTCATCAGAGTAACTGTAGAAATACCTTTTAAAGTGTTCGCCAAACTAGTAACACTTACCTCGCTGCTTCCCGATACTAACAGAAGAATGTTCTTAATCATTGAGAGAGTATTGGTATCAAATTTACCCAGTTCGGGCAGATCTTTTTCAACCACTTTATCTATTTGTTGATTGCTTAAAATATGAACCTTTTGTTCATTTTTGATAGTCAAAGCATAGGGCATTGTGCCGAATCTTAAATACTTATCGATTTCTAAGCTATCTATTCCTAGCCAATACTTCCTTATTTGATTTTCCAGGTTTTTAAGATTAGAAAAGCATTGATTGATGTCAGAGCTATAAAAAAGAGCTTCTTTTACAGATTTTTTTAATCCTTTAATTGGAAATTTAATTTCTAAACTGTCGTCTTTGGAAAATTCATATTTGGTTTTAAGCAAAATATACTCAGTGAAGTTCATCGGATATAATCGTTCAAAGATTACCCTTCTGGCCAAGTCGGTTGTTGATTGGAGAGACAAAGCTGATGAACCAGTGCAAACAATAAAGACTTTTTTTGACTTGTCATAGATTGTTTTTAGGGCTGAAGCCCATTTTTTATCAAAATGAATTTCGTCAATAAAAATAAATAAATCATGGTCTAGCTTTTCAAAACTCGTGCCAATAATTTTTTGATATTCCTGAAAAACAGAATATAAATCTGAATTGAGTTCGTTAACAACTTGGTCTGCAGAAATATAAAGCATGTCTTTAGAATAACGAGGGAAAAAATTCAAAAACAATTGGGCAAGTAAAGTTGTTTTACCAACACCCCGCAAGCCTGGAATACTAACTATTCTTATTTCTTTTTGCCCCTCAATGAAATCTTTGATCGTTTTCTCCACTCTAATAAACATATTTCTTGGCAAGTATTTGCTGCCTTGATCATCCTGGGCATAAGCCCTGAGCAAGGCGGGAGCACGATTAATCTGGTTTTGAAGATATTGATTTATTTGTAAGCTGTTCATAATGATTTGTATGTTAATCTACTATGGTAGTAATGTTTGTTTCTATTATAGTCAACTATAATAGAAAAGTCAAGCGGTTACTTTTGCCCTAAACAACAGTGTTTTTTTGATTAATCTCTATTTTTATAGAGATGTATATCTGGGATTAACAAAAGCCATTTGGGGCACTTTTGATCCTACTATCCTTCCCCTCTCATCCCTCTCAGTAATAACTCTTACTTTTCTTGGGCTGGGCATCATGAAAGCGAATTTGAAATCTAAAGATGGAGAAGGCAAATGTTCTTCCCGACTGATAAGCTCATAAGTTTATTATAACTTAGGAATGGTAAAAATGGAAAAAGTAAATGAAGAACAAAAATTTTAACCACTATTTAGAATTCAGTCCTTTTACTTACCCGGGGTGTTATAAAAAAGAGCTAAAAGAAAACCTGCCAAGTGATGTTAAAAAAATAGGGTTTTTAGTAAGAAAACAAATTATTCATCGTGTTACTTTAAAAAACGGCAACAAAGGTTCAAATACCGACTTAAAATACGGCGATATGAATAAGGTTCCCTGGTATCGACAGGCAGAAGATGACTATTTTCCTACAGCAGCAGCTATTTTGGCGGAACTTTACAGAAGAGATAAAAAGGGGATAGTTAAAAATAGAAAAGAAAAAGACAGACTAATACTAACTTGCCGACTTGTATCAATTTTAATGGCTTCAATATTAAAATCTAAAAGTATTCCTACTCGAGTTCGCTCTGGATTCGCTCCTTATTTTAGGGGGTTTGGAAACAAAAGCGTTGATCATTGGATTAATCAATACTGGAATAAAAAAGAAAAAAGGTGGACAACAATTGATGTTGACGGCAGCTTGGAAGATTATTTAGAATTTGATCCTTATGATATGCCAAAGGACGTGTTTGATTTTTCAGCTGATGTTTGGCTGGCAGTAAGAGTGGGCGAAACTGCTGGTAATCATTTTTGGAATGCGGGCGGGTTTACTGGCTTAAAAGTTATCGCCTGGGAACTATTTTACGACTTTCACTGTTTAATGAATAATGAAATCATATGCTTACATCAACCTAAGTATATCTGGAATCGCTTTGATAAATTAACCGAAAAAGAACTTGAAGAAATTGACGAATTAGCCAACCTAATGAAAGAGCCTGACAAAAATTTTGAGAAACTGCAGAATATCTGGAATACAAAAAAGAAATTCAGAATACTTAAAGGAGGATCACTCTGACCTATCTGGGAATATCGAGAACAAAATCAAGCTTGAAGCATGCCCATTGAAGCCTTAGCGTAGTTGGACCTAATGTTGTGGTTGCCAGACGCTTGTCCCGACTGATAAGTTCATACCCCAACTTTCATAAATTTATAGGACTAACTAGTTGCAAATATTCTGGTGATTAGCAGACTACTAATGTTTTAAGTTTTTTCCTGTCAATCTTGCCACTAGAAGTTAAAGGCATTGATTCAAGTATATGAACTTGCTCCGGAATCATATAATCTGGTAATTTATCTACCAAAAAGTCTTTCAACTCGCCATCAGTAATTGATAAACCAGGTTTATTCACTAGAAAACAAACCACTTCTTTATTGTGGTCTTCATCTTCTACAACAATGATGGAGCTCTCCTGGATTGAAGGATGTTGTTGAATAACTCCTTCAATTTCTCCAAGTTCAACTCTGATTGCGCCTAATTCCACCTGATTATCTTTTCTACCAAAAAACTCTAAATTGCCATCGTGTCGAAAACGAGCCAAACCTCCTGACCTATAGATTCTTTTTCTTGTACCGTCAGGAAATACCAATTCACCAAATCTTTCTGCATTTAACTCTGGTCTATTTAAATATCCTCTTGATAGCCCTGGACCAGCAACACACAGTTCTCCCTTTTCTCCTGTTGGCACTACATTACCCTCATCATCCAAGATATAAACCTCTGTGTTAATAAAAGGCTTACCTATCAAAGAAATGTCTCCATTAGCTTCTTCTCCATATTCCTCATAATAAGTACTATCAAC
>CAZFDQ010000080.1:0-6970 GCA_964518205.1 uncultured Pseudomonadota bacterium
ATTTTTATAATTTTTAATAAAAAATATATAATATATTAAAATGATTCAATATGGTGATTGGAAAAAATTATTAACATTTTACATGTCATGCATTGAGCAAGAAATTGCTCAACAAGCCTCATTTTCTGTAAGTGGTAAGGGAGTTAAATATATTACTAGTTTTCTCAACGAAGAAAGATTTATTTCTTCAGATGAAACTTCAATTATAATTCCCTTAAGCAAAATTGTTGAAAATTTTGTGATGAAATCGTTTTTTAGGGGTAAATCTAATAAACTATATTATGCCTATCCTTTTATAAGTACTTTGCAAGGCGATGATTATAAAATATATCCCATATTTGTTCATGAGTTGGATTATCAAATTGTAGATAATAATAAAGCTTTGCTTATTAAGAAGCAAAACCCACATTTCCAATTCAATTATTCATTATTGCATAAGGAAGGCTTAGTTCATGAGTATATTCATCAAATTAATAATGAAATTTATCAATCGCAACAAGATTATTCCAATGAAATACCAAAAAATGAATTAGTAAAAAAACTAGTGAAAACCGCTATAAAAAATACCAGGTTTGCAAATATTTCCAAAGTTAAGCCTGCTGAACTTGATGAACTTAACCTTAACAATCTTGGTAAAGATGAATTTCACAATCAAGCAATTTTGTATTGGGGGGGAACGAATTGGTATTTTCAAGGAGTACTTGAAGAGCTTGAACAACTAAAATCACAAGATAAACATAATGAAATTAATGGGACCTCATTAAAAAATTTATTTAATAAAGGCATAGACCCTAACGTCAGTAAAAAATTAAATTACGTTTTTAGTGTTCTGCCTCTGGATAAATATCAAGAGAAGGCAATTAAAAAAGGTTTAAGCCAAAACTTTTCTGTAATCTCAGGTCCTCCCGGAACAGGAAAATCCCAAATTCTTGTAAACCTGATTGTAAATGCGTTGATAAATAACCAAACAGTTCTTTTTGCTAGTAAAAATAACAAAGCCGTAGATGTTGTATACGATAGACTAAACACTCTCACAACAGATTCATATGTGGTAAGAATGGGAAACAAAAAAGTAAGAGCATTAGCATTTGAAGACTTATCTCGTATGGCATCAAAAATAAAATATGGTGGGGAAAATGTGGAAAAACTTGAAAAATGGATAAGTGAAGCAAGAAATGCTGTTGATTCAATAAATAATCTCGAAAAAGAAATCGAAAATATTCAAAAAATAAAATCAATAATTAAGACGCTTAAAGAGAAAGTTCCTGAAGAACAAAAGAATATAAAGCTTGTCAAAAAGCTTTTTGATGCAAAAATCATAAATGTGGAAGGTCTCAACCAATATAAAGTGGAATTTCGAAGGATAAATAGAAACAATTTATTTATTTTCGAAAAGTTATTGGATCTATTTCTAAAGAAAAAAACTAAAACAAGGTACTTTGAAAAATTTATTAATTACTTAAAAACCCTAAATCTCAGTGGAGTTAAGTGTGCTAATTTTTCTGAAATAGAAGAAAGTTTAAAAAATATTGAGGATCTTGTTGAACTAACGAAATTACAATTCGAGCTAAGTCAAAAGGAAGATTTAAAAAAGATTCAAAAGGAACTAAACGATACAAAAAAATATTTGTATGAAAACACAATCAACATTTACTCAAATAAATGGGCCCATAATCTATCTTCAGCATCACCTGACAATGCAAATGCTCTAAGTGATTTTATTGAAGCTCAGCAAATTATAAACTCAGAAAACCCATATTTTAAAAAGGGGACTATTGCGTTAAAAAATAAGAGCCAGAGCTTAATTAGCAAGGTGATGGAGATATTACCAATTTGGGGAGTTACTAATTTAGCTGTTAAAAATTCTTTTCCACTTAAACCTTCATTATTCGATTATGTAATTATCGATGAAGCTTCTCAGTGTGACATTCCTTCAGCAATTCCTTTATTGTTTCGAGCAAAAAAAGCCATAATTATTGGTGACAAAGAACAATTAAAACACGTTTCCACTCTTTCTGAAAATTATGAAAGACAAATTGCAGAAAGAACAGGTATGCATGCAGAAATTATTGACTATTCCTACAAAAATAAATCTCTATACGACCTGTGCGAAAAAAAATACCTTAAAAAGGAAAAACCATTGATTTTGAAAGGACATTATAGATGTCATCCAGATATCATTGAGTTTTCCAATCGCAACTTTTACAATGAAGAGCTTGAACTATTCACGAAAAGATCTGATCAGATAATAAAAAAAACAGGAATGTTTTGGAAGAATATAAGGTGTCAAGCAAAGAGAGCCTCTACCGGAAGTGCTTATAATATCGAGGAAGCTGAAGAAAGTGTTAACTATCTAGTTAGACTAATAAATAATTACGGAGACAAAGTATCATATGGAATTATTTCTCCCTTTAGAAAACAAGCAAATCTAATATCTGAAAAATTTGCACATTACGTTAGTAAAAACAAAGAATTAATTAATTACGATATTCTTATAGATACAGTACATAAATTTCAGGGTGACGAAAAGGATATTGTAATTTTTTCTCCTGTAGTCACTAAAGGGATTCCGGCTGGTACGGAAAAGTTTGTCGATAACAACTCAAACCTTTTAAACGTTACAGTAACGAGAGCTAGAAAATTATTCATAGTATTTGGAGATTTTTCGTATTGTTCAAAATGTTCAGGTTTGTTAGGAAAATTAGCTGAATATATAAATAGTTTAGAAAATGTAAAGACAAAATTATGAACAACTCAGATGCCTTTTATAAATTTTATGATCTTCTTAAAAAATACTTTGAGGGTTTGAATAAAGGTGGCGAAAGATATTTTTTATCAGAAAATGCAAAAGAGGTTAGGTATGAATTAGCAAGTTTGTTAAAAAATTTTGAGTGTTATATTACAAAGGATTTAAAGGAAAAAATTCCGAAAGTTAAAATTGGAAATGATAGTTTTAATATTATTACCCAATCGTTAAGTGACAATTTTAATACTGCGAATATTGGAGTTAAAAAAACACTCTCTTTTATTGAAGGGTTATTTGTAAACAAACACGTCAACCCTATTGAATTAATTTCTATAGAATGCAAGTTAAAAGTTTTAATAGTTAATATTTTAAAGAAAAAACATGGCAGCTCTTTTCTAAAAAAATCTGTTCACCCGAATCTAATTGAAAAACTTAAAGATAGAGAAAAAGTAGATAGGAAAAGAATGTCGAAGTCAGTAAATAATCCAAGTCATGATGATAATCTTATACAACAATCTGGACTTGCAGAGTGTCAGGAAATTATTCTAAAGAACTTTAATTTATTTAAAAGTACATTTGGTTTAAAGGACAAATCAGAGAAAAACCTATTAGTCACCAAGTTTAATCAACTGTTTGCATATAGAAATGCTTTTATGCATGATAAGCCAATTAAAAATGATGAAGTAATTATGAATGAAGGAAAGGCAGCGCTCGTTTGGTTTAAGAGAGTACTAAATGAAACAAATGGTGATTTTTAAATAAACAATGAACAAATACAAAAAGCGCCAGAGGAATCTTTATAACTCGAAATCTAAGAATCCCTTCCGGATCAGCCGGAGTAAGATTGACCTATTCTTAGAATGTCTAAGATGTTTCTACCTTGACCGGAAAATTGGTCTTGGGCGCCCTGGAATACCAGGATGGGCTTTAAACTCTACTGTTGATGCTTTGCTGAAAAATGAGTTTGACTTGCTTAGGAAAAAAGGTCAGGCTTATAAGTTGATGAAACAGTACAAGATAGACGCTATTCCCTTTTCTCACCCAAATTTACCAGTTTGGCGGAATGATGTCTGGAAATTTTTAGGCGCTTCGATAATTCATAAACAGACTAATTTACAAATCTGCGGGATTATTGATGATGTTTGGGTCAATAAAAAAGAGGAGCTTTTGATTGTTGACTATAAATCTACCAGCACCAGCAAAGAAATATCTTTGGAAGATGAATATAAGCAGGGATATAAAAAACAAATGGAAGTTTACCAGTGGATCTTCAGGCAGATGGGTTTTAAAGTAAATGACACCGGTTATTTTGTTTATGCTAATGCTTCCAAAAACAGGCCAGAGTTTGACGCCAAACTGGAGTTTAAGCTGCAAATTATTGCCCACAAAGGAGATGATTCCTGGGTAGAACCGACTGTTTTAGCTATAAAGAAATGTTTGAATTCAGATACAATTCCTGAAAGTAATCAGGAGTGTGAATTTTGCGAATACAGAAAGCTTATAAAAGGTCATGAAAAAACTGATTAAATATCTTATTGGTTTAATACTCCTTGTTTTAATTGCTTTTGGATTTTATCTTTTCAATCTCCGTTCTCTTGCCAAAGAAGCAAATGCAATTTTCGGCTTAAGGTGTACTAAAGTCAATCCCAACCTCATTGGTTATAAAAACTCGTTTTTAAAAATGGCCGATTGTTTAAAAAATTATAAAGATGATGCTTGCACTTCAGATGAGGTTTTGGAATATTTTGACAACTATATTCTTGGAATGAGGCTTTATGTACCAGAAGAAGACACCTGGCTTAAAACCCAAAGAAAATTCATGGAGTCATGGAGATTTAAAGTTTTTGCCCCCGAGTATATTAAACAAGGAATTGAATACCAATGGAAAATGTATGAAGGCTATCGGGATGATGCAAAGTATATGCTGGAAACATACGATACGAAAGGCAGTTCGGAAGCGGCTGAAAAATTCAACGAAGCCAGACAAAAACGCAATGACTACGGACAAAAATACTTTGAATTAACGGAAGAAGTTGCTTCACATCCGGACTGGAGATTATTCATTACTAATCTTCCTTATCCAGAGGGTTGTACCGAAGAGCTTTTAACCATTCCTGAAACAGCTGGTGCTTTGGACGAAGAAACACCCGATGGGATTCAGCAAATGATTAATCCGGAGGAAGGACCAATCTCTTAGTGTTTTATAATGGAAAACTATTCAAAGGAGGTGATTAAAAATGTCTAATAAAGATTTAGCCAAAGAGGTCGAGCAGCTTAAGACCGAGCTGACTGGTTTAAAAGTACGGCAAAGAAGAATTGAAGATTTTTTGCTGGATTTTCCTAATATTGAAGACTATTTGCAAGCTTGGGACGTTGATGCCAGTAATGATGATTTAGATGATTTATATGAAGAGGCTGTAAAGATCATTAAACAGTATGATAGAGCGTCTGCCAGTCTAATTCAGCGAAGGTTAATGATTGGTTATGCCAGGGCAGCCAGAATTTTGGACCAGCTGGAAAAGAATGGCGTGGTTGGACCGGCCAAAGGAGTAAAACCAAGAAAAATACTTATAGATAAAAAGCCTGAAAAAAAAGAAAAATAAGGTAGTTGAAGTTTATAAAAAATTAAATGGTCAATTCCTGTTTGATTTCTTCTACCAGCTGATCTATTTCTCTCCGAACTTTGAGTCCTCTTTTTCTATCTACTGGATGTTTAGTAGCGCTTGTCCTGAAAAAATAATCTCCTTTTGTACACGGATCATCAACCAATGTTCCTGTCCGATACCAAGGGAAAAATGCTCACCATTTGGGAAATTGAGTTTGAATTTGGAGGTGCGCTGGCTGCGCCAGTCCCCGCAGACAACGCTGTAAAGGGAAAATTAAAAGTCGCTCGACATAAAAAAGAAGAAAGAAAAACACAAAAATTTAATAAACTAAACTGCATAAAATACATAGCTTACTGCAGAAAATCAACTGATGAAAAAGATAAACAGGTTTTGTCAATCGAAACTCAGATTGCAGAACTTAAGGAGTTTGCCAAAAGAGAAAACTTAACAATCTCTGAATTTATCTCAGAATCAAAAACTGCCAAAGTTCCAGGAAGAGAATTACATTATAAAAGGCCTATGTCAACAAAAGGTTTGTATTTTATTTAGAGCTTGAATACACTGACTTATCAGAAGGTTTCAAACACTCAAATGTAATTTCATTAGGATATGTCGTCTTGCCTTCTGCTAAATAAATGTCATCATGTAGAGCAGCTGGAATATCACCCAATCTAGTTCTACCGAGTTTATCAAGGAAAAAGCTAATATTACCATCATTATTAAAACCTGTAATAAACCTGAAGCCTAGTTGTTGAGCAATATTTCTAAGACGCAAGTAAAAAGATGTAGCAATGCCTCTACGCCTCATGTCTTCTCTGTCCCAATATCTTTCAACTCTTAAGGAATCATTGCCTAAGCCTGTAACTTCTATATCAAGCTCGTTCAAAACATAATCGTTTTGATGTAGTGCTCCTCGTTCAACTAAATGAGAATATTTATGGTGATAAGGATCTAATCCAGCTGCTTTTGCTCTCTCAATAATAACCCTAGTATCTCCATACCTACCCTCATCTCGAGCTCTTTTAACATCTGCAGCACACTGCGTGATTATAGATAGTGGAGACACTGCAACTGCTCTTCTTTCAACTACTAAAGCAACTAGTTTAGCATCAGATTTTTGATCAATAACGATTTGAACATCTTTTGGATTATCAACAAGCTCTAATAATCTTTCAGAAATTAATACATATCTTAGTGCATCTTCTGGTATATCTAATGAAATAATACTAGGTCTTTTAGCAAGCCATCTATCAAAACTACTCCTATCGGCCTCAACAATTTTCTGAATAACCCTTTTTTTATCGAATCCAGCCTCAACTGTTATTTTATCAGCTTGTGTTATTTCAACTTGTTCATCCATTTTTATTAAAAAATAACATTTTTTACGTTTTCTTTTAATTCTTTTCTGATCGCCGACTCTTTGCCAAGCTGAATTTTCCCTATCAAGCACTCGCTGAAATGGGCGGGTCAGCGAGTGCTAAGCCCGAAAGGGCTTCAATTTCTCAAATGGTGACCCCACCGGGAATCGAACCCGGATTTGCACCTTGAAAGGGTGCTGTCCTAACCATTAGACTATGGGGCCAAATTATATTTTAAAATATCTTGCTATATTAATTAA
>CAZFDQ010000081.1:0-5449 GCA_964518205.1 uncultured Pseudomonadota bacterium
CCACGTACTAAAAACTTTGACTGTAATATCATGCAAGACTTTATAAAATTTGATCACGTATAGAAACAAGCCGATCGTACAAAAAGTAAAGGCACTATAAAACATCCGAACAAAAACACTTGGCGCAGACAATGGGCTGATTGATTGCCATTCAAATTTAATACCCAAAGCAAAACGCCAGAGCAAAAATACAAGAGCCAAAATAACATAAATCGTTGCAGAACTTACTATCTCTTTAGCGTTTTTTATTATTACTTTTTTATACCAATCACTACTTTTCATTTTATTATTCAATAACCCAGTTTAAATTTATCAAAAATTTCTAATTGTTTTAAAAAATTCTTATGCGAATCAAAACTATTACTCTCCTCAAGTTTTTTGAGATAGCATTGTAGCAGGTTGATCCATAAGCCAAGCATCATAACCAAAGAGATATACAGTAACTTCATTATTTAAAATTTCAAAATCATCCGAACTAACTAGATTAATTTGGATACTTTTTGAGTAATTATCTTTTTCAATAGACTCGGAAGTTAGAATATTTTTGAATTCTTATTTAAATAACACGCACCACCAAAAATAATCAATATACTTACAATTATTAATATTAGAATTAGTGAGGTAAATCCTTTTTTATTTTTATTCTTCATGGAAGTGTTTTTTTTATTATACTACTTCTGAGTTAATTTTCTGAAATTCTTGGAAGTTATAAATGGTAGCTGACCCCATTTTTGCTTTTTATTTTATAGAAAATACTCTAGTTACATAATCACAATGGAGATTTCAATTTTTTTTAGCCATTTTAATATACCGAATAAGCTTATATCCATCCACAAGTTCAATCGGTTTATCTTCAGCAAAATTCTCGGCTTCAAGCGTAAACTTATTAGTAGTAATAAAATAGGCTTTCCCACTAGCAAGATGGTCGACTAAAGCACCGTAGAAATCCCTGACATCACTGACTGTTACCTTTGAAGTTATAAATTTCTTGCATTGGATATAACTTTTTATTCCGTTTTTTTCAATAACAACATCAATACCTCCATCGTGCGATCCTCCAACTGCATTAGCTTTATAACCAAGTCGCAAAAACAAATCGGCAATATAATCTTCAAATTCTGACGGCTTCATGTCACGAAGCCACCGTAACAGATCACGATCCGAACGCCATTTTTCTCCTTTTCTGAATTTTCGGCGAATGCGCCAATTATTAATTTCTAAATCAAGCCAATCAAAGAATAATCTTATAGCAACAATTGTTAACAAAAACACCCAAACCGGCCATAATTTCCATAAAATCGGTAATGAATTCTTTATTATTTCCCAAAAATTAATTTGCATATAATATTTATTTTTTTATACAAAAAATGAAAACGGCGTCAAACGCCTTTCCCTCTCATTTTTAATAATACCCCTTGGGTTGAATCTATCAACTGCCCTTTTCTTCTCAAATTCACTTAATATAAAAATCTTGTTAAACGCAACCTTTTATTAGTTTATGCATTACAATTAAAATAAGGAAGATGGATATGTTAGATGAAAAAAGGCTCGTCTCACGCGCACAAAAAGATCCTGAAGTATTCGGGGAAATTTTTGATAGATACTATAACCCAATTTTCGGCTATATTTTGAAACGAGTGGGTAATGTACACATCGCCCAAGATATTGTTTCAGAAACATTTTTTAAAGCGCTTGATCGACTCTGGCAATTCCGCTGGCGAAACATTTCTATCGGAAGTTGGCTTTACCGCATCGCTACCAATGAAATGAATCAGTATTTCCGCAAACAAAAGCACCAACCACGCTCTCTTGATAGCTTGCTTGAAGAAAAAAATTTTGAATTACAGGACAAAATAGACATCTTAAAAGAAATAATTGAACAGGAACGTGAACTAGCACAAGCTAAGAAATGGCAAGTAGTAAGAAGGCATATTGAAGTGTTGCCAGAAAAGTACCAAGAAGTGTTAGTGTTACGATATTTTGAAAACAAGAAAATTAGAGAGATTGCAGAGATTTTAGGCAAAAAAGAAGGCACAATTAAATCTCTCCTCTCTCGTGCCACAAACCAGTTAAAAGAAAAGTGCAACCAAAAAGACGGTTTTGCATTGTATTTTCAGGAAGGCAAAAAGGTCGAACTTCCTAAATAAATACAAACCTAATAAAGGCACGGCTGAATAATTATGAACTACAAAAAAAATAAATTTTCTAATTTTGATCTGCCAAGAGTAAAACAGATGGAAACACATAAAAAACACTTAAAGGCATCTTTACTTTCAGCACATCAAGAACGTTCTTCTTTGTTTGGAATGTTCGGCAGTGCTATAAACGATACAATAAAATCTATGTCTACACTACAAAAAAGCCTTGTGTTCGGAACACTTACACTCGTGGTTATAGTTGGAGCTGCGGGAATATTTGGTCCTTCAGTATACTCTGTTGCCCACGCACAAGCACAAGAAACTATTAATAGGGCGTTTTTCCACCTTGCTAACTTAACAGATGAGGAACGCGCTAATTTAGAAGAAAAATTCCAGGAAGGAATGCATGTCAAGTTTGGAAAAGATGCAGATGATAAATTTCTTGCACTCAAAGATATTTCTCCAGAAGAAATAGAAGCACACCATGAACAAATAAAAGTATCTTTAACCGACTCACTAGCTGAGGCTCAAGCCGCTTCTGACTTACAAATTATAAGCGCGGACGAGCTTCCTGTTACCGGATTTTTTGGCCGAGCCGGCCGAGCATTTGGTATCAAAATGATGCATAAGCCAGAAAACCTTGAGGATAAACTCATTAACCTTCCTGAGGATGTTCGTCAGAAGATTGAAGAACACGCCTCGCTTCATGAAGAAATGAAACCTGTTTCTTTCATGGTTTATACCAACACTGAAGGTCAAACAGTTTACCTAGGACTCAACACCAATGATGAACCGGTTGTTATGTTTGTTGCGCCCGAGGAAAGAGAATTACCATCCCCCCGCGGCCTCAACGACAAAGCAGGTAAAATGATGTTCAGAGGCATGAGACAAAGCGCTGAATAGCAAGGATGATAAATATAAAAAACCCGCTTTAAGCGGGTTTTTTATTTACTCAATTGCCTGTATCTCCAATATGAATAAACAACTAAAAACAAGGCAGAAAAAATTACAGGAACAAGGACAAAATATAAAATATGAACAGGAAAAATTATTCCTAATAAAATAACTACTCCTGAAATTTTAAAAAGTTTCCCACCCAAACTATGAGTATTTTCCCAAACCTTGTTACTCATAATCGGATGTTCAACGTCCAAATCAATCCCCTGATACCTCCTCTTCAATCCGACCTCCTCGCAAAAAGAAAAAACCCTTTCGGGGTTTTAATTCTTTTTGCTCCGGGCACTGAACCACGTTCGAACTGCTATTAATTAAATTAAGCTACTATTTAGGCTCACATCCTACTTTGTTGTAATTACTATCATATTTTGTTTTGTAACCATCGTCACAATACCAATCGTCTCCAGAGTAACTTAAAATATTTTATCTATCTTAGCAGCCAAGATAAAGTCATTTTCAGACAAACCGGAAATAGTGTGTGTTGAAAGTTCCACCAAAACTCTACCCCATGATAAGTGGATATCGGGATGATGACTTTGCTCTTCAGCTATTCTACCAATTTGATTAACAAAAACTAAAGCTTTTTCAAAATATTGGATTAATTTATATAACTGATTTCGGGGATAGAAGCGAAGTTAGTTCTTTTAATCAGGATCAACAATTTTGAAAGTCGCATTGCTTTCGTCTGATATCGAGTTTGTTATAGGCAAAGATTCGTATGTATTTATCCCAATTATATAATTTCCGTCCGGATACATATATGAAACTTTCCATTCTTTGCTTCCAGTATTTTCCAAGTTAGTGAAAATAATCGGATCAAATTCCTGCCCTTCCTCCGGTAAAGCCGGGGGTGCTACTCTTCTGATGGTAACTGATACTTTATTTGTCGCGGGGACATTCTGCGTTTCCCATTTTATATCATAAGTAGAACCTTTATTTAATGTTTCTCCTCCATTGGGATAAAGAAGCGTAATAGATGGTTTAGTATTTTCTAAGTTTGTATTTTTGTATTGCTGATAAACAATGACTCCCAAAACTAAAATAATGATTATTACTAAAATTGTAATTACGATTTTTTTATTCATATATTAGATTATTTATTTTGATTGTATTTTAATTTTACTATAAAATACCAATTCAACAACAAAGAGTTCTAATATCCTACCCTGGACACAACTCTCCCTAACACCCTCTTTAAATCCAGCTATCTTCACAAAATAAAAACACCCGCTCTCGCGGATATTTTTATTTTGATCCAAACTTGAGACAATGTTCGGAAGAAAATAACAGAGAAATATAAATAAAAAGGAAGTCCTTTATAACTTCCTTTTGCTAATTGCTAGGGGTCGTTTGTTAGAGTTGAGATACTCATCCTTCAAGCGGACGCCCTTACCTCTTGAATTACGCACTAATATTCCCATATCATACCAACGTTGAATAACTGAATGAATACTGTTTAAAGAGACTGATGGATTATTGATTTTCTCTTTCAAATAAAGATCGCGGACAAAACCATTTGGCAATTTCGTGTTTAAATCTTTTAATAAATCAAAAATCAAATCTGGCAGCAAACCTTTAGACAGTTGAATGGGGATATTAGGATTAATAATTTGATAGCGGCCAGTGCTTACTCTTTTTAAATACCCCTTTTTTGCGTATCTACACAAAAAAACTGTAATGACATTATTTTCTATAATAAGATCTTGAGCTATCTGTTGGGCTGAAACTATTTTAGACTCACCACAACCCTTTAACCAAGCAATTATTAATTCATAATAATCATTAGAATACCTTTTTTTACCCATAGTCATGTTATAAAATTTTTAAAGTTCAATAATTAATTTAACTATAAAAAAGTATACTATAAGTATACTTTTTTGTCAATATAAGCTCCGGGGAGCGGAATCAAACAAAATTTTACCTCCGTAAAATTTTCTAAAACCCATCGGTTTTAGTATTTCCGCCATGGAAAAACTCCCGTTTCCCCAACCCCCTTCCCGTTCAAATCCGCCAACAAACAAAAATAAATACACCTTCAAAGGTGTATTTATTTATATGCTCCGAACGCTGAACGAAATCCGAACTTTTTTCAAAGAAAATCCAGAACAAGAATGAGGTGCGTTTCCGCTTGCCTCCGCTCCGCTACGGCAAATCAAAACAGAAAAATTTCCTCTACATTTTTTTATTTTTTCCGCGTGCAATTTTTTCCTTTAAAAAGAAAAGAAAATTTTTCTGTTTTGTGCTTCTCTTATTCAGAGAAAAGCGGAAACGCTCTATTTTAATTCGCAAAAGGGCAAAAATTCCTTCCCCCAGACCCCCTTCCTTTTTGCCCTTTTGCTTTTCGGGCTTCGCCC
>CAZFDQ010000082.1:0-9762 GCA_964518205.1 uncultured Pseudomonadota bacterium
ATGATGGTAAAATTATTCATTTCAAGCAATGTTAAAAGAACATCCCATGCTCTATCAAGTGTCATAGGGTTTCGGGTAGTAAGAGTTACATTGATTGTATTTAATTCTTCGCGTGGAATAATATTTATTTTTTTTTGTTCAGCTAAATAGTTAACAACACTTGCCAGTGTTGCATTTTCAAAGTTTAAGAAAATATTAGCCTCTTCTTTGGAAGAATCTGAAAATTGGTCTGCTTCTTTAGGTTTGACAGAAGGCTCTGGTGTTGATAGTGGGGTTTTAATTGGGGTTGTAGGCTTGTTTGTTGGTTGAATGTTCGGCATGGTTGTTGTTTCTGTTTGAGGGATCGTCATTTCCTGTTCTGAGATTGCGGGAGGGGTTGTGTTGGTTGTAATTGTTACATTAGGAGACTTTTCTTCTTGAGCAGAACATAAAAAAGGTATAAACAACATTACAAGTAGACGTACTACAAGAGTGTTAATAAATTTTTTATTTTTAAGCCTTTTTGTCATTTACAGACCCCAATTTACATTCATATTTTTATCTTTTATATTTCTTTGTAGCAATAGCTAGTTCAGCTGTAATTTTTTTATTGTCTTCGTTTTTTATTTTTAATTCTTTGATATATACAATTTCTTTTTTATCTAAAGCATCTAAAACTTTAACTAATTTTTGTGTTGTTTGTCCTTTAAATATGGCAGAAAGAATAACTTCATCAAATTTATCGCTTCCAGCTAATGGTTGTGTTGTTGCATTCCATCCGGGTTCTGGAGTTATTCCTTGTTCTCCGATAAATTGTTCAAAGAATGTTTTTATACTAAATTCTTTTTCTTGTTCTAAGAGCTGTTTTAAGCGTTCCTCTTCTACTTGCATTTTTTTGTTATTGCTTAATATTATGGATGCTTTATTTGCTAAATCTTCCAATTTTTTTAATTGTGAAATCTTTGAAGAACTTTGGCTATATAAATAATAAGTAAATATGCCTGTGGCTATTGCTATTCCAATTAAGGATATTATTAAATATTTTTCAAAATCTCTTTTGTTTAAATTTTGTAGATAGTTAGCCATATTATAAAGTATCTTCATTTTATACTTCTTTAGGTTTTAATTTAGCTGTAAATTTTATACCCTTATCTTCACTAGGTCTTGATTCGATAACTTCGTTTTCGTTCCATAGTGTTAATAATTTTGAATCTGTGAATCTTTTTTCTAATTCAGTGAAATATGTAAAATGATCTGCGCCAGTTTTAGATCGGAAAAAGCCTTCAACAGTAATTTTAGGAATACTTTCTTCTTCTGTAATAGAAATCATTTCTATAGAAACATCAAAGCGTCGTTTGTCTATAATATTTGTTAATTCTTGCATGTATTCTAGGGGGCGCATGCGTGCTTTTGCAAAAGGAGCCCATAGTTCTAATTTCTCTGCTACTATTACATCAGCTTTTTGTACTAAACTTCTAAATGTTATATGTTTTGGAATTTTATAATCTTTTGGAAATATTTTTTTTAATTTGCTGATTTCTCTTTTTTCTATTTTGCTAATTTCTTTGGATAGGGCACTTATTTGTAGGTATCCTCTTATAGAGAGTATCCCAATAGCAAGAATGATAATTATAATTGTAGCTGCAAGTTGTTTACTAATAAGACTATGAAAAGGGAGCGCAAAATCTTTCCTGCGCAAATCAAAATTATTTTGTTCTTCACTTGGAATAGCAGTTCCCAAAGATTGGCTGAATATATGCCAATTTATGTTTAAAGTGCGAACTTTATTTTTAAATTTGGCATAATCAAATATTTTTTCACAAGCAAAAATGGCACAAGGTATCTGTAAAGTATCATTTGTAAATCGAGCAAGGTCTTTTAGGTGGGAATAAGGTCCTGTGAATAAGATTTGGCCAATTCCTTTATAGTAATTTAATTTTAATCCGAATGAATTTAATGTGAATTGAATGTCGTTTAGAAAATTGATCACGTGCTTTTGCATGGAGCTATCATATAGTTGTTCATTAGCTTTTTGAAAACCATTGCTTAAAAATTTTTGTGTTATCATGTCTGGCTCTTGCTTTATTTCATCACTAATGCTCTTTGCTATGGTTAATACTCCGCGGGATATAATTCTTGTAAGTCTCAGTTGCTTATCTTGTAGAAAAGCTATTTGTGTTTCATGTGCGCCCAAATCAATTAGCACGCAAGCGTTTTCTATTTTTTGGTATTCTGGTATTTGTTGGTATAAGCCGTAAATTGCAAAAAGATCGATTGTAATATGAGTTGGCTCTATTCCTGCAGCGGTATAAACATTTAAAATGCTTTGCAGGTCTTGATGTCTTACTGCTGCAACCAGAATTTGAGTTTTATTTTCTTCTTTTTCTTGTTTTGTAATAATAAAATCGATGATTGCTTCATCTACAGAAAAAGGTAGCTGAGGTTCTATTTCATAATCCAGAATCATTCGGATTTTTTCAGGATTTTTAAATGGAACTTCAAGTTCTTTAAAAACTATTAAAGATGCAGGAATTGAAATACGTATTTGATCATACTTATCAACTTGTTTTATAATTTTTGTTATTGCTTTTCCTGTGCGATCATTATAGCTTTCTGGGTCACCGTCTTCTATTTTTTGTTCTATTAATTTCTCTACAAAATTTTTAGCTCGTTTTGCATAAATTTGAGCACATGTTATAGTGTTTTCTTGTATTGAAAAACCTAAAATTCGTTGAGAATATAGTCGTTTTTCACCTATTTTTTCAGGCAAAAAAATTTCTTTTATCATGCCAGACCCCTTTTGCGTCTTTTATTTGCCTGGCGACTTTTCATATTATTAAGTTGATCAAAGTCTATGCCTTGTTTTACTTTTGTTCTTTGATTTAATGGTTTTTGGGGTAGTGTTGGTTCATTGAGTTTTTTATTACTTGCAACCGTAGATAATGGCGTTAAAAGTTTTTTGAACTGTTCTTTAGGTAAAGATCTTTTAGGTGTTGATTGTATTTCAGGTTGTTTATTGTTTACCATTGGCTGAGAAGACAATAATTTTTTAAATTGTTCTTTCTGGGTTGAGGTTAATTCAGCTTGGTTTTCTTTTGCTTCATGTTGTGTTGGTTTATTAGCAATAAAATCTTTGAATTGTTTTCTTTTGCTTGTATCTACGGTTACGTCTTTTTTTTCTTTGATAATTGGTTGAATGCTTAACATTTCTTTTAGTTTTTCTCTTCGTTTTATTAGTTCTTGGTCTTCAGCAAGAGTTTCTGTTGATTCTTCTTCAAAGCCATCTTCAGGTATTAATACCTCGGCTTCTATTTCTTTTGGTTTATATTCTTCTGTATGAACTCTGTAGTATGGATCATTGCGGATATCTACTGTTGTTGGTTGATATCTTGCATTTGCAAAATCTGTGACTTTATGAGAATAGTCTTCACCTTTAGGGTTGAAAAACCAATTATGAATAGGATCATTAATTCGTTTTGTTTCTACAGATTCTTCTATTTTATCTCGTGCGTCATGCAACTTCATTCTTGTATAAAGATTTACTCCTGGGTCTGTGCGTGGTTTTATGATTGTTGGAGACATGAAAACAAAGATGTAGGTTTTTGAAATACTTCTTTTCTTTTGTTTAAATAACCATCCAAGAACAGGTATATCGCCTAAAACAGGTGTTTTGTTTTGAGATTCTGTTACTTTTGTTTTTACAAATCCGCCCAAAACCAACACTTGACCGTTTGCAACAGTAACATTAGTTGTTAAATTTTTTTCTTCTGTATCTATGTTATTAGCTAAGAAATCTTTGATGATAACATTCATATCAAATCGGATGACACCATCTAGGTTGATCTGTGGAGTAAGTTCAATTTTTGTAGATGCAGTAACACTTGTATATGCTGTTGCATCGGAGCTTGTTTCAGAAACAACTCTTCGAGTTTCACCAACATTAATACTGGCCTTAGTTTTATTTGCCACAGTTAAAAATGGCTGAGACATAATACTTGTATTTGTTTGTTCTTTTAAAGCCCTAAAAATGGCCCATATGTTTGTGCCTTTTCCAAGAGTTATTGCTGTAACTCCTTTAGCTGATGCAAAAGACTCTATTAAATTTCCTAAAAGAGACACTGGGTCCGATGTTGTAATTGTTTCTTTACCTAGACCTGCTGACTGAAAGTTTACTCCTCCTCCAATTTGATTTTCTTTATTTCTGATTCTTCCACCCAATTCTTTATTGTCGGTCATATCAACTGTGACAAGTAGGGTTTCTATAGCTACTTGTGGTTGAGGTTTATCTAAGTCTGCTATGGTTTTTTTAAGCAGTTTCCAGTCTTGTTTATCTGTTGTTTGAACAATTAAACGATTTCCATCTTTATCTACCTGGAATTTCATACCTTTGAAGTATTTCACTCCACCTCTAACAGCGCCATATTTTCCAGCTGTTTGAACAGTTGAAACATCTGTTACCGTTTCTAAAATATCTTTTATCTGCGAGGCATCTGTGTGTTGAAGTTCATAGATATGAAGAGGAGATTCTGTGCCTTTTAATTCAGAGTCTAAATGTTTTGTGATAAAGTCTTCAATTTTTTGTATGGACTTTTGATTTCCCATCAAAATCAAAGAATTTGATCTTTCTTCTGCAATAATTCTTGTTGAAGGAGAGAAATATTCTAAAGAAGTTTCTGCCTGTCTTCCAAGTAATCTTGCAAGAGGGCTTCCTTCGTCTTTTCGAATTAAGCTTTCTAATAATGTTTTTACATCAACAGCGTTCGCTTGTTTTAATCTCATTACAACAACAGATTCTTGTAGTCCTGTTTGGTCTAATTCATTAATAACTTTCATTGCTGCTTTGATGTTGTAGCATTTATCTGTGATAATTAAACCGTTTACTTCAGCATAATCAACAACAGAATGCGTTGCGCTTAACATCCCTTCCAATAGGCCCTTGATTTCTCCAACCTGTATGTTTTGTAAAAACACAACATAACGAATGGTTTCATCGCTATCTGGTAATGTTTGATATGGGATGTTGATATAAGCAGGAAGGGGCTGTAGTAGTTTTTGATCTTTAGGAATAATTTTATAAACTTCGCCAACTTTTATTATGCTAAATCCGGCCATTTCAAGAACTGTTAAAAAAACCTTCCAGGCTCCGGCCAAAGTTAAAGGATCTCTTATAGTGAGAGAAATTTTTGCTCCCTCTAAGGCTTTATCGGGAATCAAATTTATTTTTTTAAGTTCAGACATGTAGTTTATAAAACTTAATAAATCTGTATTTTCAAAATTTAGATAAATATCTTTTTTTTCTTCCGATTCTTCTTTCTCGGGTTCTTTTGGTGGTATTTCTGGTGCTGTAGGTAGCTCAACGGCTGGTCCCATAGCAACTTCTGCTGGTACTGGAGTTATTTCTTCTGATGGAATTCCAACCCTTACAACTGATGTTGAAGGTTGAGTTTGTGTTACAACTGTGGGTTGTGTTTCTTCTTCTTCTCCTCCGGGCATTGGCATTCCAGGCGCGTCAGTTGCTTCTTCCATTCCAGTCATATTTGATGGAGGAGAACCCATTCCTGGCATTTTATCTGAAGGTGGGGCTGTTTTTTCGGTGCCAGACATTGGCATTCCAGGCATTCCACCAGGAGGCGATTCCATTCCGGGCATTGGCATGCTTGGCTGTTCAGGTGATTCCATTCCGGGCATGTTCATTTCAGGATCAGAATCCATTTTTTCTGTCTTGGACATTTTGTCAGGAGATGGAGCTTCCATTCCAGGCGCGCTATCCATAGCATTTGAAGCGGGAGCCTTTGGCATTCCTGGCATGTCCATAGAATAAAGTTCAATTATCTTAAATAATGTTAAGATGGTTGAAATAAATAAAAATGTAATTGGCTTATTTTTCATTTGGGCCCCTATCTAACCCTTCTGTTTCTTGCCCGAGTTTTCATATTTTCAAGTAACCTTTTTCTTATGTCTGAAATTACTTTATTTTGTTTAGGTGCTTTGTGTTGTTTTTCAAACTCTCTTAAATATTTTTCTCTTTCTTGTTCTCTGCTCATTTTTAGTTCTTGAGTAGTAGTCTCACCTTCACCTGTTGATGTGAATGATTGAATTGTTGCTTTTTTAATTTTTTCAAGCTTGTAATTTAGTGTAACATCTTGATCAGCTCTTTTTAAAACAACTTTTATAGTATCTCCTTTTTTCTTTTGTAATAGGGAATCGTAAATGTCTATTCTATTTTTAATATCATTTGTATTTAGATCATTTATTGAAACTATTATGTCGTTTTTTTGTAAACCAATAGCGGCTCCTATTTCGTTTGGGTCTACATTTCCGATTCTTATGCCTATGATATTTCCTTGTTGGTAAGCGGAACATAAAGATAGGTCTTCAATGAGTTCGCCTAGTGATGATACTTCTTGAGTGAATTCTTCAGGATCCACTTTAAAGTTTTGCTCATCGATTTTTTGTACAATATATTCCCATTTATTTTCTGATATTTTTCCAAGTTTTTCTTCTTCTTTTCTTAGATAAAAGACTTCTTGTTGTCCATTTGCTCTAAGTATAACAATTTTGTTTTGTGCTATTTTTAAAACTTGGCCATCTTGTATCTTATCACCTATATGATAGACGCTTTCTTTTCCTGTTTCATCGGTTATCATGGCAACACTTTTTAGTTCATTAGAAAAAGCGACTATTCCTTTAATAGTAACATTTAAAGGGGAGACAAATTCTTGTTTTTTAGGCTCTGGTGGAGGAGCGATTGCTGGAGGTTTTGGTTCTGGAATTGGAATAACAAATGTTTGTTTTACTGGTTTGACTTCTTCTGGGGTGAAAGTTTCAAAAATATCTTGTTTGTATATTTTTTCCAAATTGATAACAATTGGTTCTTTTTTTTTTTCGACTTCTTCAATTTCTATTGATTTTATTTGTAACACAGGGGGCTCTTGTTTTAATATATGATTAACCAATAGTGCAATTGTAAAAATTGCAAGTAATGAACTATTTAAAATCCATAATTGTTGCTTCATAGTCTTTTCACCTTTTATATAGACTAAGAAGATAGTTTTCCTATTCCCCTTATGTCAAGAAAATTATTGATATGTGTAATTTTACTTGACATTAAGGAGATGGAGTTTCTCTTAATATTTTTTGTATGATTTGGTCACTAGTAATATTTTCTGCTTCAGCGTGGTAGGTTAATAATATTCTATGTCTTAAAATATCTGGAGCAACAGCTTTTACATCGTCTGGTATAACAAAATGCCTTTTTTTCAAGAAAGCATGTGCTTTTGCGGCATGATTTAATGCCAATGTTGCTCTGGGAGAGGCTCCATATTCAATAAAATTTGCAATATCTTCTTGGTTATAATCTTTTGGAAATCTTGTTGAAAATACAATATTAAGAATATACTCAATAACTTTATCATCTATATAGATTTGATTTACCAATTCTTGTCCAGATGATATTTCTTCTTTTTCTAATGCTTGATGTATTTGTATGGGTGTAAATACTTTATTAATAATATCTTTTTCTTCATTATAGTTTGGATAATTAACTAAAAGCTTAAACATAAAACGATCTACCTGAGCTTCTGGTAGGCGATATGTTCCTTCTTGTTCTATTGGATTTTGTGTTGCTAAAACCAAAAAAGGTTTATTTAAATTAAAAGTGTTTTCACCGATTGTTACTTGGTGTTCTTGCATTGCTTCTAAAAGAGCAGATTGCACTTTTGCAGGAGATCGATTAATTTCGTCAGCTAAAATTAAGTTAGCAAAAATAGGGCCTTTTTTAGTTTGAAATTCTTGGTTTTTTGGGTTATAAATAAGTGTTCCAACTAGGTCTGCTGGTAAAAGATCTGGTGTAAATTGAATTCGATTGAACTGTAAACCTAGTGCG
This sequence comes from uncultured Pseudomonadota bacterium, assembly GCA_964518205.1. Taxonomy (GTDB): domain Bacteria; phylum Babelota; class Babeliae; order Babelales; family UASB340; genus CAZFDQ01. Next base: position 7,865 of record CAZFDQ010000082.1, read on the forward strand.
TTAGAAACAGTTTTTACTAGTGTTGTTTTTGCAAGCCCTGGAACACCTTCTAGTAAAATATGACCGTTACATAAAAGACCTATAAAAATTCTATCAATTATGTAATCTTGGCCAACGATACTTTTTCTAATTTCATTTTTTAAAGCTTGCCATAGCAAACCTTTTTCTTTGATGGTTTGAGCTATTTGTTCTGAAGAATTGTTTTGCATATATTTGCTCCGTTATAATTTTTATTTATTATTCTAACCGAAGAGTTAAATTTTAATTTCTATATTTAATTTCAACATCTTATCACGTAATTGAAAAGGAGTTAAGCTTAGCTGATCCGATAACTGTTTTATATCGTATCGGTTCTTTTTTAATAGGTATATTAAAAAATTTCTTTCAAAAGTAAAAGTTGCCTCTTTTAATGAATTAAATTTAAGATAAGATTGTTCTTCTAATATTTGTGCTTTTTTTTCCCCCAGATAATCGGTTAAAATTTGTGGTGTTACCACCTGAAATTTTTCTGGTAGGGTACATATAATTTTTTGTATAACAGTTTTTAGTTCTGTAATATTTCCATGCCAATCATGATTTCTCAGCATTCGTATACTTTTGTTATCTAATACGATAGATTTTTGATATTGCTTGTTAAGTTTTTTTAAATAAAAATCTACTAAAAGAGGAATATCATAGCGACGTTTATTTAATGGTGGTATTTCCAGCGGTGTGATGTTTAATTTGTGAAACAAAGAGCTATTAAATTTTTCTTGTTTTACTAAATTAAACAAAGGGATTTTGCTTGTTGCAATAAGTTTAATTTTGGTGTTGTTGTATTTTTCTAAGTAAAATAAAAGCTTTTTTTGAGCTGAAAGATTTAAATAATTAATGTTTTTTATTAAAAGAGTTCCATTTTCTTGTTGAAAAACGTTTTCTATTTTTTGAAGTATTTTTTCTTCTTCTAGACTAGAGCAATTAAGAGTAAAAAAAATGTCTTTTTTATGACTAATTTTTTTATGTATATATTTAGCAATTAAGGTTTTTCCTGTTCCATGTTGTCCGTAAATAATTAATGGAAGTTTAAGTTTAGAGACGTGTTCAATTTGCTGTATTAGCTCTAAAAATAAGTAGCTTTGGCCAATAAGGGTATCATTTTTTTGAAATATAGTTTTTGGGGAAGTGTTTTGAGAGTTTTCTTTTTTTAAAAAATTTATTTTTGAAAGAATTTCATCAAGGTTTAAAGGTTTTTCTATAAAGTCTAGAGCCCCCTTTTTTACGGCCTCTATGGCAATGGGAATATTGCCAAAACCAGAGATCATAATAACTTTTTGTTGAGGGTATTCGTTTTTGATTTTTTTTAGAAGTTCTAGACCATTGCAGTTTGGCATAAAAATATCAAGAAGTACTAGATCAGGAATTAATTTGCCAATAAGATCTAGAGTTTTGTAACCATTAGATAGAATTTCAACCCGATATTGTTCATCTTCTAATGCTTCTTTTAGGGTTTGTAAAATTGTTGTTTCATCATCTATAATAAGAAGGAGTGGATGGTTGTTCATAAATTATGTATTCCCTTTAAATAGTTTGAATTGGTCCCTCTGCTAACCCTCGAATAAATTGATATATATATGGATTATCACATTCCCAAATACTTTTTGTTGGTCCCATATAAATAATTTTGCCTTGGTGTAGCATAGCAGCACTGGTTGCATATTTAAAGATTTCTATATCGTGAGAAATTACAATAGATGTAGCATTCAATTTTTCATGAGTTTTTTTAATTAGTTCATGAATAATTCTTACTGTAACAGGATCAAGGCCAGTTGTTGGTTCGTCATAGATTAATATTTCAGGACTTAGCATTAAGGTTCTTGCTAGTCCCACTCTTTTTTTCATTCCGCCAGAAAGTTCTGCGG
>CAZFDQ010000083.1:0-3423 GCA_964518205.1 uncultured Pseudomonadota bacterium
TGTTATAATTCAAAAGCTAAACTGATCCCCTGTAGCTCAGTTGGTAGAGCATCCGCCTGTTAAGCGGCAGGTCCGTGGTTCGAGTCCACGCGGGGGAGCCAAAGTGGATTAGTAGGTCGCAAATCCACATTTTTAGCCATAATATCCGTATACTCTTGAGGTTCTAGCCAATCTTTAAATCGTTGACCCCAATTATCCTTATCTGCCAGTACTTCAAACTCACTTTTTAACTTAACATCCAACAATTTATTAGTATTAACACAGAGGTTCTCGCCAATTTTTGTCATAATTTCTTGCTTAATCTCTCTAGCTCCAAGCTCAAATCTTTTTTGGCAAGTATAAGCAAAATCTAAAGCATTTTCTATCTTCATTCTTCCGTTATCCAAATTTAAATCTATATCAGCCAACTTATCTTTAATGTCTCGCTTATTTTGTTCCAATTCCTTTTTCTTTTCATTGTAAGCATTGTCATCAAGCAAATCATTAAGTCTCATGTCTAATAACTTGTTTAATCGGTTTTCAGTAGCTTCTAATGCCTTTTGTTGTGATTTTAAAGTTTCTTCATGAAAACTTGATTGATATTGATGAACGACTGATATCCATTTTTTTGCCCAAACAATAAACTCTTCATCCTGTTTGACCAAAAGCAATAAATTATCTATTTGTTTTACCAAATCTTTTTCTGTTAAAGGTTTCGCATCACACTTTATTTTTTTATTTTTTTTAGTGCAATGATAATAAGTATAGGAAACAGTATTTCCTGTGGTAGCATAATACTTCACTTTTTTTGTAGCAGTGATTGCACTACCGCATTTACTACAACGAAAAAGTCCGGTCAAATCAAAAGTTTGAGTATGGGCAATTGGCTTGCCCTTTTTTCCTAAAGCTTTTTGAACCCTATCAAATTCATCTCGGGTAATCATTGGCGTGTGTCTTCCTTTATACCAATTACCAGAATTTTTTGGCCATTCAAATTCACCATAATAAAATGGTTTGGTCAAAAGATTATAAAAAGTAGATTTAGAAAAAACTGTACCCAACTGACTAGTCAGTTTCCATTTTTCAGAAGCCTTTTTATAAACTTGACAAGCTTGTTTGCCTGACAGAATTTCATCAAAAAGTCTTCTTACTAAAGGAAATTTTTCCTCATCAATCACAATTTCTTTATAGTCCTTTTTAAGGATCGGAGTATTCTTATATCCCAAAGGTGCCGCCGAAGGCATCCATCCTTTTTTTGCTTTATCCGTCATTCCTCTTTTAGCATTTACTCCCTTATCATCAGATTCTTTTTTAGACATCATAAATACCATGCTCATCCAGCTTTTGTCGTCTGGAGTGTTTTTATAAACTTTGCCCGGTTTATATATTTCTGTAATTTGTCCTAGATCCATCATGTAAATAATTTTTCCTCCATCAAGTGAATTTCTAGCAATACGAGATTCATCCCAAACAACTATTCCTTGTGCTTCACCATTTTCAATTCTAGTGATCATTTCATTAAAGTCTTTTCTCCCAATTACATGTGCACTACCAGATTCTTTGTATATGTGAAGAACTGATAAATTATTAGATTCAACTACTTTCATAAGTTCACACTCTTGTGAATCTAATGATAAAACTTGTCTATCTTCTTGTTCAGAAGATTTCCTACAGTAAACAAAAACTTTTTTATTCATATTCATTTAAATAAATAATGCCCCCGTTAGTGCAACCAGAACTTGTACAGCTCTGTCTAACGAGGGCATTAAAAAACTGTACAAACTGTCTGGTTGCATAATAATTATACTACTTTTACTCATATATATAAATTTTCTGACCACCTATCTATATCTTTCATGTCTTCGGGGGTAAGTGAATTAGGATTTTCATCAAACATTTTTTGATATTCCTCATCACTTCTAACAAATATCTTCCTACTTTCACTTACAACATCTATCTCTCTCCCATCTTTAGATTTATCCTTAGAAGAACTCTTAAAGGGTTGTGGTGTATTTGGCTTTGTAGAAAACGAAATATCGTTTTTCAATTCCAGATTATCAAAATACTTTTCTAAAAATTCATTTGAATATTTTGATTTTGCCATTAAAGATGCACCAGAATATGTATAGTTTTCAAAGTTGACCATTTTTGGCAATTTTTTTTCACCAGTACTTATTACTCCTTTTTCAATTAGTTTATTCAAATTATCTCGCAAGGTGCTCACCGGAGTATTCCACGCTTTAGCAAGTTGGTCAAAATCAATTCTGATATATCCATTTCTGTATTCGCTTGAATCCCAATCAGCCGAAGTAAGAAAAGCAAAATAATACCCCAACTCCGACAATTTCAATTTATGTCGTTTTACCAGTTCAAATATTACCATTCTAGGAACATGATAACTTCCAGATATCATTTGTTTTAGACCTGAATATGGATTAATATTTTTGGTCGCCATATTTTTAATCAGTTATATCTAAAAATGCTTCTAGTGCATTTATTAAATCTTTTTTGTTGTTATAAATACCCTGACTGTTTCCCTCATAGACCTTTCCGTTCCAATAACTGACATGTAATTTATAAAGGCAATTTTGAAAATCTTCTGCTTTGATAAAATGGAAAATTCTTCTTGTTTTGCGAGTGGAGATACTTTTGACCACTTTACTATTAGAAACAATTTTGATTGATATTTTAGCTTTGATCTTTTTCATTTTTTTAAATAGTTTTTCCTTCAACTAATAAATAAAATAATTTCAATAAGTTTTCTGCTTTTATTTCAGCCTCATCTTGTGTCAGCAGTAAACCATTTTTTCTTTGGTATATTTCTTTGTATTCATTAATAGCTTCAATGGGTAAGTTCATATTTGGCTATATATTCTAGTTTTAATAACTTTAAGTTGATTAAAAAATTGTTGAGGCTCAACTCTCATTTCTCCGCTCCAATACAAATTAATCAACTCATTCAATTCTTTTGATTTTTGGAATACAAACAAAACCTTTTTATTATCTACAAATTCAGTAGTCTTAATGGGGGAATATAAAGAAAGGGCTGTCGCCAGTGCTAAATCCGATGTTTTATAATTACAAAAATTATTCATTGTCATGAGTTAAACAAGGAGATACGCTCTTAATCTGTCAATGGGGATCTATCAAGCTAAAAAGGGAATTACTTACTATTCCAGCGCGTAAGTGAGTATCTTATCTTGTTATATCAATCTTCCAACCATCAGTTTTTCTATCATATACAATATGTATTTTATCTTCCAACCCAGCAGGTTTAATTTTTTTGTTACGGACATTGGAGATTATATTTTTGAGTTGAATCGTCTCAACCTTTGAACCAAAACTACCCATAGCTTTAACTATTTCGTCACCAGTGATAGTATCGTTTCCATTATTTTTCCAATGCTCAATTATCGCCTGAAATAATGACAATACTTGTCTATT
>CAZFDQ010000084.1:0-1675 GCA_964518205.1 uncultured Pseudomonadota bacterium
GTGATCTTTTGTTGATTATCTCACCATATAAGGTTAGGGCTTATACATAGTATATGTTAGATGCGTCATATGTGTGGTTCAATTGATGTGCAATTAAAGTGCACCCATTTGTCAAGACCATTTTTTCTTTAAGTTAAGATATATTTTGCCCCATTTTTTTGTTGTTCAAAATATACTTCGGCTGGTGTTTTGTACCCCAAGGTTTGATGTAATCTTCTGAAATTGTACATGTTGATAAATTTCCCAATAGATTCTTTGATTTCTTTTATTGATTCAAACGCATGGAGCAATACATGTTCATGCTTGAGAGTTCTCCAAAAGCGTTCGATAATAATATTATCGGCCCATCTTCCCTTTCCGTCCATACTAATTTTGATATTATTTTTTATCAAACACGAAGTCCATGCTTCACTGGTGAATTGTGAACCTTGATCTGAGTTTAGAATTTCGGGTTTGCCATATTGAAATGCCCGGTTCAGGGCATCTTCACAAAAAGTTTCGTCAGGTGTATTAGACAATCCCCAACCAATAATAAACCGACTGTAAAGATCAATTAAGCTTGTAAGATACACAAATCCTTGCGGCATTTTAATATACGTAATATCTGTTGCCCACACATGATTGGGTTTAGTTATGGACAAATCACCCAATAGGTATGGATATACCTTGTGTGCGATATTACGTACTGATGTTTTCGGCTTCGGATAAAGTGCTTGAATATGCATATCTCGCATCAATCTGAGCACGCGCTTATGATTTATATCACAACCCTTTCTGTTAAGTTCAGCGGTAATTCGACGATATCCATAAGCTGGCATATCTAACCACAAATCGCGTATTTCGTTTGCTAAAATTGATTCATCTTTATTTTGTGATGATTCATAGTATACATTAGAGCGCCAAATGCCTAATGCTTTACATTGCTTTCGAATGCTGAGTAAATCATGCTTTTGATCAACCATCATAACCCGGTCTTTTTGTAATATGCATTCAAATTTTTTTTTAAAAAATCAACTTCTATTGCCAACTGACCCGCTTTTCGTTCCAATGCAGCAACATAAACCTCATCAGCTTTATCAACTTTGTTTCCTTGTCGAAATATCATTTCAGCCTTCTTCAGCAAGTCTGCTTTCCACCTATTAATCTGTGTTGGATGAACATTATATTTCTGAGATAACTCTGCAATAGTCATATCATTTTTTAGCGTCTCAAGTGCCACCTTGGCCTTGAAACTTGCATTATGTTTTTTACGACTCATTTATGCCTCCTCGCTCTTATTATTTTGGAGGCAAAATTATATCTTAGCTAGTGGTCCGAATTTATGGGTTCATTATAAAGTCATTTCACTCTTTTCAGGGTTTTTTGCACAACTTCTTTATGTGGAATAAGCTTTTCTTTTTTTGCACTACGCTGTTTGACCAGCTTATAATCTTGATAGTCTTCAAGAATATCTATACATTTTTCAAATTCATCTAAAGTGAGAATGGCCCCTATTTTTTTTCCATTCTCATCATAAACAAATCGTGGATTTATTTTTTTTATCATTGTCTCACGTACTTAAAAAACCTAAATCTTTAATAGTTAAATACTATAATTTTAGCATGCATAATTCAATATTGTAGCAACGTGAACTCGATCTAAGCAAATGGAAGGCTTGGTAGACGGTTGTTTGCCT
>CAZFDQ010000085.1:0-2702 GCA_964518205.1 uncultured Pseudomonadota bacterium
TCCTGCTAAAATACTCTTAGTTTGGGGCAGTAGTTCAATTGGGAGAACACGTGCTTCGCAAGTACGAGGTCGGGGGTTCGATCCCCCCCTGCTCCACCACCTCAATCTTTTTATTTTTAATATCTAGCTTATTCTGTATGCAATAGGCTAAGCGGGTGGTTCGAAAACTTTTTCCATCAAAAACTAATCCTTCTGGAAAAACGAACCATTGAAGCTTGAATTTACCGTTAATATCTAACCTATCCCACACTGAGCATAAATCACTCAATATTCTTTTACATTCTTTTATTGTGACTTCTAGATCAAAATCATCAATGCTTAAGTTATGGATCTTTTTCTTTAAAGAGTTTATTTTCTCGTCACATTCATCGATAATTTTCTTCGCAAAAATATCATCTATTACCCCTTTGATGTTTTTGTCGAGAACGGTTCTCTTTTTATTCTCTAAATCTGATATTTGTTTTTTGATCTCTTTATTTGTTTGTTCAGCTTGATTTACCATTTGACCTAAGCTTATGGATAAAATCTTATAGAGAAGATTGAAATATTTCTTTTCAAAGTTTATCTCTTGTAGCTTTTTTCTAAAAAGAGAATCTAAGGTTTCTTTCCTAATATTAATAGCTCCACAATGGCTACACCGATAATATGGGTATTTTTTGCTTCTACCTCTCGACCAACTACCAGTAATTTTTTTTCCACATGAGGAACAATGAATAAAACTTCTTAGCGGAAAATCTGGATTCATTTTTTCAATATTTTTTTTATGAATTTTCTTGTTGTTAAATTTATCTTGAACTCTAGTAAACAGTTTTTCTTCTACAATAGGCTTAAATGATCCTTTTACAGAAAGTCCAAATTTCTCTATGATTCCTGCATATACTGGGTTTTTGACCAATTTATGAAAATATGTTTTACTTATTGGTGTTCCCCTGTTTGATGTTAAACCTTCTTGAGTGATTATTCTTCTTGTTTCTTCTATATTGTATCCGGTATCTAACAGGTTGAATATCCTTTTAATAAACGGAGCTTTCTCGGGATCAATTAATAGATTAGACTTTCCCTTACCAGCTCTACTGTTTTTGTATCCTACTGGTGCTTCCCAAACCCATCTTCCATTTTTTACTGCCTCTATCATCCCATTTGTACATCTTTCTTTTCTTTGTTCATTGTCAAGTTGAGCGACAGCTGCAAGGATGTTTTCATTAAAGTTTCCAACCGAGGAATTGTCTGTTTTTTCAGTAGCAGATATAACGTCAATACCATAATTTTTAAAAAAAGCTTTCAATACATGGTGGTCTCCGACATTTCTTGAAAATCTATCGAATTTATAGACGATAATCTTGCAGATTCCTTTTTTACGATTTTTTTTCACATATCTCATCATTTCGTTCAGTTTTGTTCTTTTGGTAGTTTTAGCGCTTTCACCTTCTTCAATAAATACTCTATCCACTTTGCACCCTAAACGTTTTGCATATTCCTTACAAACCACTTCTTGGTACGCTAAACTACTTCCGTTAACTTGTTCCTTTGAAGAAACTCGAACATAGATAAGTACAAGCATTGACTCTTTATCCATCATCACTATTTTCCTTAAGCTTAACATTACATTGACTCAGTAATAAACTACTAAGATAGATTAAATCATTAACAACTTTTCTTTCATCATTTTCGGTAAGGTTCAATTCATCAAGTTCTTTCCTGCATTTCTTTTTAATGGTTTCAAACTCAAGCATAGGCCAAAAGCTCCTTTGTGCTTTCAGCTCTTAGCCTGAGTACCTCTCAATACTAAAAGCGATGCATAAAAAAATTACAAAATACTAATTAGTCAACTATATCTATCTTAAATTTTCTTGTTAGTCGGTAATGAGATATTGAACCATTTTCAACTTTTAATTCTACATCTTGAAAAGGGTCATCTTTTACAATACTTTCTAGATCAGAAAAAATAATTTTTTTATCAACATGTTTTTTATTTGCTTTACATAGTATGCTATTATCAGGTTTTTTAGTAATATTAAGGGAATTATACTCTTTGTTTCTTAATAGACTAATAATCTCTTTTTCATGGGTTTTTAATGTATTTTCGCTGGTTACAATGGTTGACAGGGTATAATTCATTTCTATTGGATCCTTATTGGCAGATTTTTTTAAATCATTAATGACAGAGCTTAAGGGGATGAAAATGAAATCTTCCGCAGTAAAAACGTTACGAAAGAATAAAAAATATGCTGAATCGAAAAACATAGTTTTTCCATCAGAGGAAAAACAAAGATAAATTTCATTTCCAGACAAAACGCAACCGATAGCCATCTCGCTACAAATATTACTACACATTCCACTCTTAGATTTATCGATACCTTTTTCCATTTCACCGTAAAAATGTTTTTTTAAATCAAAAAGTTGTTCATTTTTTACGCCATATTTTTTTAACAAGAATAGTAGCCTTATGTAGATTAGATCTTTGAAACTGAATTTTCTCCATTTTGTGTTTGAATTTCTTCTGTCATTTAAAAGTCCCGTATTGTCGAAAGTATTAATTTGTCTATATGTTAAGTCCGTGTTCGAAGCTTTGTATAATACTGAATTTATCTTTTCAATAAGATTAAACTTTTCTTGTGCTTCCATAAAAGACGCTAGCAGGTTATCAGAGATTAACAACATTAAATTCTCCTTTATGGTTCAAAAAAATAAAAAAAAATGAA
>CAZFDQ010000086.1:0-2385 GCA_964518205.1 uncultured Pseudomonadota bacterium
TTCAGTGTTGAAAAAATTTTAAAAAAAAAAAATTTTTTAAACACTATGATGAGAAATGGGCCAACAAGCCGTAACAACAGCCTCATGAATTATTCTATGATCAATATTAACATCGCCAGAATGGTGGGTATAAACAATATTTGGTTTAAATTTTTCAATATAGATTTCTACTTTTTTTATTACTTCTAAGCAATCTAAAGAATCCATCCTGTTATCAGGAAAATCATGTAAAATTAACGATTTAACACCTAAAAGTTTATTTGCTTTTTCTGCAATTTTAGAAAGTTCAGAAAGCTCATTTTTTCGCTTCTTTCGATTTCGTTTTAAGTCTCGACTAGTCAATCCTTCGGCAAGAATTACAACATTGACCTCGTCTCCATTTTTTACGTGTTTTGCAATTGTTCCACCACAACCTAAAACTTCATCATCGGGATGTGCTGCAATAACTAAAACTTTTTGTTCCATTGTTCTCTAGCTCATATTTTAATTTATAACTTTCTATATCACTGATAAGCTCTTCTCCAACAATTTTATAACCAACTTTAAGAAAACTTTTTAAAGATGGTTCATTTTCTTTTTTTATGTAAGCATAAATTTTAAAAGCGGCATAATCATTTAAAAATATTTCTGACGTTTCTTTTATCAACATAGGACCTAAACCTTTTCCCCTAAATTGTTCAGCTAAATGAATAGTTATAACATATTCATCTTTTTTAAGCTGTTTATAATTATCAAATCTTACATAGCCCACAAAGTTATTTTCTTTGTCCCGTACAATAAAAAAAACATTACTATAATTTTTAATTTTTTCTTCAAACCATTTAATATGATCTTTTAAAAATATTGGTTGTGAATTAAAAGAACTCTCTCTAACCACCCTGTCGTTTGATAAATTAAAAACATCCATTAAATCCGAGTTTTTAGCCAACTCAATTCTCAAATCACTTCTCATAAAAAAATCTTTCAAATTTATTGGTTGTTTTTATTTCCAACAAAACTCATTATAATCTTGATAACCAAAAAGGAAAGAAAGATGAAAAAAATTTTAAGAAAAAAAATTTTAGAAAAATTTAAAAATTTAAATTATGAAACCCACATAACTCACTCGAAAAAAATTCAAAAGAATTTATTGACTTTAAACCATTTTGAAAAGGCAAAAAAAATCGGTTTATATTTTTCTAAAGATAACGAAGTATCAACAAAAAAAATAATAACTAATCTCTTACAAAATGGAAAAGAAGTATTCCTGCCTAAAATAGAAAACAATAATCTTAATTTTAAAAAAATTAACAAACTATCCAACTTAGAAATAAGAAATTTTGGTATTTTAGAGCCAAAAGAATTTTGTCCAAACATACCACCTACAGAATTGGACTTATTAATAATTCCATGCATAGCAATAGATGAAAAGGGAAACAGAATCGGAAGGGGGGGAGGTTTTTATGATCGTTTTATTAGTAAAAATAAAATAAAACAAGCTATCTGTCTTGCTTATGAATTTCAAATTTTTTCCAATATTATCCCAGAAAAACATGATCAAAAAATTGATTATATAATTACAGAAAAAAGAATAATCCAAACAAAACAAAACAACTCAAAACTTTTGGATGGAAAAACTTTGGCAAATCAACTTTGCTTAAAATTAAAAGATCAAATCCTAAAAGAAAAAATCAAAGCAACGCTTGCAGTAATATTGGTTGGAAATCATCCAGCATCTGAACTTTATGTAAATAAAAAACAAGAAAAATGCCAAGAAATAGGACTCGATTTTTCTCTAATCAGATTTCCGAAAAACACTACAACACAAAAAATAATACACTCCATTGAAAAATTAAATAACAACAAAAATATAACAGGCATTTTAGTGCAACTACCATTACCAAAGCAAATAGACGGTTACGCCTCAATAAATAGCATTTCGCCCCAAAAAGATGTAGATGGTTTAACTTTTTATAGCCAACAGGAGCTAGAAAAGAAAAATGAGACATTTGCTTGTTGTACACCTAAAGGCATAATAGAACTATTAAACAAAAACAATATTAACTTAAAAAATAAAAAAATTGTTTTAGTTGGACATGGAAAACTTGTAGGAAAACCTCTTTCCCAAATGTTAAAAAATAGAAATCTTAATTTTACTGTGTGCAACAGTAAAACAAAAAACATTAAACCACTCATAAAACAAGCCGATATCTTAATCAGCGCTACAGGCGTTCCTCATATAATAAAAAAAGAAAATATCAAAAAAGGTACTATTGTTATTGATGCTGGAACAGCAAAACTGAATAACAAAATTGTTGGAGATGTAGACTTTGAAAAAGTGAAAGTAAAAGCCTCAAAAATCACTCCCGTCCCCGGGGGAGTTGGCCCAATGACTATTGCTATGCT
>CAZFDQ010000087.1:0-6758 GCA_964518205.1 uncultured Pseudomonadota bacterium
GAAACAAAATAGGTCCCCCGCCATATAGAGCCCATTTTAATGGGAGACACACCAAAAAATAATATGGTTTGTGATTTTGTGTCGCCCATCAAAATGGGCTTTGGTGTGTGGTGGTGATGTGTTTCCATTCCCAGCGTTTATACGCTGGGCTAACACCTATCGCCCTACGGGCTCATTAAATATATTTATATAACGCAAGTTCGGGTTAAATAATTTGTTTGCTTAACCTTTTTATTATCATTTGCCAAAGCAATAAAATAAAGCATATCAGTAGTCATCCTGAACTCATTTCAGGATGACTACTGGTAGATCATATTAATAAGTTTTATAACTACTTGCTTATCCCGAACTCACGTTAAGTTATTATAAAATAAAAAACCGACCACCCAATTTTGCTGATAGCAATTTATAGGTAATCGGTTTTTTATTTTATAAATCGAAGTTTAAACTTCTTTTAATAATCAAAAGCTTCGCTAATTAAACCCATTCAAGACGAGCAACTGTAGCAGTATCACTTTCACGTTTTCCTAGTGGAAGAACACGTGTATATCCACCTGGACGATCTACATACTTAGGAGCAATTTCTTTGATCATCTTAACAACAGCTTTTTGATCATAAGGTAATATTTTTTGTAATCTTCTGATGGTATTAAAATCGTATCCCTTACGAGCAATGGTTACAACTTTTTCAGCCATCTTTTGAACTTCTTTTACTCTTACCTTTGTTGATTGTAAGGTCCCATAATTTATAAAATGGATTACCTGATTTCTCAACAATGCTCTTCTGTGAGCATCTTTTTTGTTTAATTTCTTTTTTCCGTGTTGATGCTTCATGATTTAAGACTTTCCTCTTGTTCTTTGATCACTTTTTTCAGATCGAGTTCTTTAACATTCATTCCTAAGTGTAATCCAAAAGCTCCAAGAATCTCTTTCACCTCACGCAACGATTTGCGACCAAAGTTTTTAATTTTCAATAACTCATCATCTGTAAGGTTTACCAAATCAATAACTCGCTTAATCCCAGCACTTACCAAACAATTATGAGCTCTAACTGAAAACTCTAGTTCATCAATTGGCTTGAGGAAAAGCTCTACAGGAAGCCCTTTTGTTGGGCCTTGTGTTTCAATTTTAACACTTTTTCCTGTTTCTTCTTCCTCTTCTTTATAAATTTCATTGAAAGGTATCTCTTTTGCTACCAAAAAGTGTTCTAATTGTGTTCTTAAAACCGATGTTCCATAATGAACAACATCGCCTGGTTTTATTGCACCATTAGTCTGCACAGTTAAAGTTAATTTATCATAATCTATAGCTTGACCAACACGAGTTTTTTCCACATGAAAATCAACTCTTTTTATTGGAGAAAACATTGCATCGATATAAATTCTATTATCTGATTGCAAAGCTTTGCCATGAGGCCATTGAGCTTCTAAATAACCTCTTCCTGTTTCAACAAGAAACTCGATATCCAATTCACCATCTGGAGCAATGTGAGCAATAATATGATCTTTATTAATTAATTCTAAATGATCATCAGCAGTAATATCAGCAACTCTTGCAGTAGCTTCTCCCTTAACAGAAAGGCGCATTTTACCTGGCTCACCAGTTTTATTTTCTATAACAATACCCTTGATATTAAGTAAAATATGAAGAGTATCTTCAACAACACCTTTAACAGTAGAAAACTCGTTATTGACACCTTTAATAATAACAGAAGTAACAGCCGATCCTTCGACCGAAGACAAAATAATCCGCCTAAGTGCATTGCCCAACGTAATTCCAAAACCTGGTTCTAGCGGTTGCACAATTAATTCACCAAGCGTATCTGATAATGTCTTTTTTTCCCAAGCTACTTTTGGAAGTATCAACGGTTTATATTTCATCTCCTGCATCGGCCCTCCGCCACTATTTATTTTCTAATTTTACCTACTTAACCTTACTTAGAATACAACTCAACAATTAAACGCTCCTCAATTGGAACTGTAATATCAGAACGTACAGGTAAACGAAGAACAATACCTTTTCGTTCTTTTTTTTCTAATTCCAACCATTCAGGAACTTTAATTCCAATATTCATTCGCTTGTCAATTACACCCTCAAGCAATCCAGCCCTTTTCAATGTTGATTCGGATAAAGTAACGTTATCACCCTCTTTAACTAGACAAGAAGGAGATTTTACACGTTTTCCATTTACTTGAATATGACCATGAACAATCAATTGACGAGCTTGAACTTTAGAACACGCCATTTTGAGCTTAAACAAAACATTATCTAAACGTCGTTCAAGTAAAGAAAGCAGATTTTCACCAGTTGCACCCTTATGTTTAGATGCCATCTCAAAAAAGCGACGAAATTGCTTTTCTAAAACACCATACATAAGTTTTACTTTTTGTTTTTCTTTAAGTTGTTTTCCATATTCAGAAAGCTTTTTTGTTCCAGCACGTTTACCATGTTGTCCAGGAGAAGGAATCCCTTTCTCAATAGGACACTTGGCTGTACGACACTTTGCACCTTTTAAAAATAATTTTTCGCCGGCTTGTCGGCATTTTCTGCATACTGCTAAACTATCATTTGCCATAATAACCTTTTCCTAAACTTACACTCTACGCTTTTTGGGAGCTCGACAACCATTGTGAGGAAGTGGAGTAACATCTCGCAAAACCGTTACAGTTAAACCTGAAGATTGTAATGCTCTAACAACAGAATCTCTTCCAGATCCTGGTCCTTGCATATTAACCTCAACCAATCTAATCCCCATTCCAACCATATCTTTTGCCAACTTGCTTGCAATTTGAGTTGCTGCAAAAGGTGTACCTTTACGTGCACCTTTAAATCCAAGTTGTCCTGAACTACCACGCATAAGTACATCACCACTTGTAGTTGTAATAGAAACTAGCGTGTTATTAAAAGTGGATCTTATGTGCGCCACAGCTGTATCAACATGCCTTGTCTGTCGCTTTTTTGCCTTCTTTTTATATGCCATCTTCACCTCTGGTATACAATATCAACATTATTTACTTTTTAGTAACGGCCTTTTTAAGAGCTATTGCGCCGCCAGCTCGTCTTGGCCCCTTACGTGTTCTAGCATTAGTCTTAGTTCTTTGTCCCCTAACAGGCAAAGATCTTTTATGCCTTAAACCACGATATGACATGATTTCTTGAAGGCGTTTAATATTTAAAGTAATTTCTTTACGTAAATCACCCTCAACTGCTAAGTGTTCTGTTATATATCTTTGTATAACAGCAATTTGTTCGTGAGACAAATCTTTCACACGAATATTAGGATCAACCTTAGTCTCTTTTAATATATCTTGAGAAGTTGGTAATCCGATACCAAAAATATAGGTTAAACCTATTTCAACACGCTTTTCATTAGGTAAATGAACACCTTCAATACGAGCCATGCAAGACCTCTCTTAACTTAACCTTGACGTTGTTTGTGTCTAGGATTTCTTTTACAAATAACCCTAACCACACCTTTGCGTCTTATAATTTTACAATATTCACAAATTTTCTTTACAGATGTTCGCACTTTCATAATCTATCTTTCAGTCATAAACAACTTTAACTTTTATTCAAATCTTATTCATAACCTCATACTTTATACCTAGAAATAATTCTTCCTTTGGTTAAATCATAAGGAGAAAGTTCCACTGCTACTTTATCTCCAGGTAAAAGCTTGATGTAATGCATACGCATTTTGCCTGAAACGTGTGCCAAAATTGTATGCCCACCTTCTATTTCTACCTGAAACATTGCGTTAGGCAAAGCTTTTACAACTACTCCATCAACAATGATAGCGTCACTCTTCTTTTTCATATTATATTCTTAACCTTTGCTATTTCTATCTTCGTGTCAAAACTTGAGGTCCATTTTTTGTTACTAAAACAGTATCCTCAACATGAGCAGCTAGCCCACCATCTGCCATCTTAGCAGTCCAACCATCTTCCATAATCGAAACAGTATAATCATATTGTGCAATCATTGGCTCAATAGCCAAAGCCATTCCCTCTCGCAAAACTGGACCGCAACCCGGGTGTCCAAAATTTGGAATCTCTGGCGCCTCATGCATTTTCTTGCCAATTCCATGACCAGCAAAACTTCTTATAACACTAAAGCCCTCTTTTTCCACTTCTTTTTGAATGCAAGCTGATATATCCGAAAGCCTATTTCCAACTACCGCTTTAGCAATAGCCTTATCCAGAGCGCTTTGAGCCACATTCGCAATATTATGTACGGTTTCGCTAACTTTGCCTACAAAAAAATATCTGGCCATATCCGCACAATAACCTTTATAAGAACCGACAACATCTATTTTAACAAAATCTCCAGATTTTAAAACGACTTTCTCTGATGGAACACCATGAACAATAACATCGTTTAAAGAGATACAAGTTGCATATTTATAGCCACCATATCCCTTACATTCTGGCTTTAGTCCAAGCTCTCTCATGCGCTTTTCAATAAAATTGTCAATTTGTAAGGTAGAAACACCAACAACCACTAGACTTTTTATCTCATCCATAATTAGAGCTAAAAGTCGCCCTGCTTGTTGCATCTTTTCAATTGCTACCTTGTTTTTTATCGCTATCATGAAACCTTCATTTTCACTAAATTTAATCCCTTACCACCAAAAATTAATCTCGCACTTCATAAAAACTCTTTAAAATCATTAAAAACCTGCTCTATAGTTTTATTTTCTACATTAAATGCTTCAACCGGTTGCCCAACAGATTCATAAAAATTTAAAAGACATTTTTTATATTTAGGATATCGCTTCAACCTATCCGTTATCACTTCCAGCTTATCATCTTCACGTTTTATTAATTTAGTGCCACACTTCTCGCAAATTTCCGTTTTAAAAGCTGAAGCCAATGGAAAGTAAACAGCCTGACAATTCTGATTTTCGCAAATGATTCTATTTGTCAGCCTTTTTATAATTTCCTTATCTGATATTATAAAGCAAAATATCTTAAAATTATAATCTGGCACAAAATTCTTAAATTTTTTCAAAAAATATTCTGCTTGCCCACTCGTTCTTGGATATCCATCCAAAATTATTGGCACCCCCAAAGACGATTTATTGCTTAACCAATCGCCAACAATATTGGTGATTAAATCATCAGGAACCAATTGTCCAGCTTTTATATAATCATCAATCAATTTTCCAAATTCAGTACCAAGAAAAATGTGCTTACGACACAAGTTTCCTGTAGATAACATTTCAAATCCTAGCTCTGCAACGCACTGCTGTGAAAGAGTTCCTTTTCCCGATCCAGGAGGACCAAAGAACGAGAAAACCGTTTTTTGTGCAAATTTTTCCTGCATTTTAGCGTCTGCTACCTCTTCCTGTTAACCTTCCCGTTGACAAAAAACCTTCATATCGACGTTCTATTAACTGTGACTCTATTTGAGAAGAAGTATCCATAGCAACACCAATAACAATCAACAGACTTATTCCACTAAACATAACTGGAAAATGAATCATATTTTGCAAAATTCCAGGAATAATAGCTAAAGAAGCCAAATAAACAGCACCTGGAAAATTTATTCTAGTTAAAAGATAATCAAAAAAATCTGACGTTCTCTTACCAGGTCTAATTCCAGGAACAAACCCCCCAGATTTTCTAATATTATCAGCCAATTCAACTGGATTAAAGATAACTGCTGTATAGAAAAATGCAAAAAATATAATTAAACCAGCTTCTAAAACATAAAACAAAAAACCACCATGCATAAACCATTCAGCAATAAAACCTAATGCGGGAAACCTAGAAGATAAAAGATTTGTAATCATCATAGGAAGCTGAATAATAGCACTTGCAAAAATAACAGGAATAACACCTGATGGGTTAATCTTTAAAGGAATATATGAACTTTGACCTCCATAAACCTTATGTCCCACAACTCTTTTTGCATATTGAACAGGAACACGGCGTTCACCTTTTTCCAAAAATATCACACACACAATTACTGCAATTGTAATAATTAACAATAAACCAGCAATTAATGGATCCGTTTGGCCCATTTGAACAAAATTTAAAACTTTCAATAGTGCACCAGGCAAACCAACAACAATACCTGCAAAAATAATCATAGAGCTACCGTTGCCTAAACCATGTGCATTTATTTGCTCTCCAAGCCACATAACAAAAATCGCACCCACACTTAATATAAGAACAGTAGTTAATCTGAATGCCCAACCAGGATTTAAAACAATCCCTAATTGCGATTGGCTCTCCATAAAGGCCGCAATACCAAAACCTTGAATTATACTAAGGCCTAAAGTCAAATAACGCGTATACTGCCCTATAATTTTTCGACCATATTCACCCTCTTTAGATAACTGCTCTAAGGAAGGAACCATAACAGTAAGTAATTGCATCATAATGGATGCATTAATGTAAGGAATCATTCCAAGAGCAAAGATCGCAAAATTTTTCAAAGCTCCACCAGAAAAAAGATCTAAATATGCAAACAATCCTCCAGCAACAGAAGAATCCAGCAAACCACTTAAGGCAGCGGTATTAACACCTGGAATTGGAATATGAGCTCCAAACCGGTAAACAGCCAAAACACCAAGTGTAAAACCTAGTTTACGTCTTAACTCTGGAACCAGAAAAATATTTTTAAAATTACGCAGCAGTACAATCACCTTAATTCTCCTTAACCAATTCTACTTTTCCTCCAGATTTTTCTATTGCATCAACCGCCGACTTACTAAATTTATCGGCATATATAGTAATATTCTTGGTTAATTC
>CAZFDQ010000088.1:0-2048 GCA_964518205.1 uncultured Pseudomonadota bacterium
GAAAAGTAAATATTGAAGATATACTGAATCAGATTCGTAGAATTAGAGAATTAACCGGAGAAACTACAAAAGAATATCAAGGAGTTAGTGGTACAAAAGCAAAATTACTTGACAAAGAAATTTGTACTATAATTTATGACATCATAGCTGAAAAAGAAAAAGTTGCAGACATAGAAAAAACAAAAAAGTTCTTCGCATGGTTAAGTCTTTTAAATAGAGATTTTTCAAAAGAAATTTTTACAACAAATTACGATTTGATAATTGAAAAGTCATTAGAATCAAGTCTGATACCTTATTTTGACGGGTTTGTAGGTTCGTATGAACCATTCTTTTGGCAAGAAAGCATTGACCAATTTGTATCAAAAAATGATATGACCCAAAATTGGATAAGATTATGGAAGATCCATGGTTCATTAAGTTGGTATTGGAAAGAAAACCCAATAACAAAATCGCAACAAATAATCCGTGTTGGAAAAATTGAAAAGATAGAAGATGAAGAAAATGAATTAGTAATATACCCATCTAAGGAGAAATACGATTCATCGAAAAAGCAACCATTTATAGCCTATTTTGATAGATTAAAGAATTACTTATTAAGTGGTGAATTGCTATTTGTTTTTACAGGTTATTCTTTCTCAGACCAACATATTAACGAAATTATATTCAACTGTTTAAGGCAAAATAATAGGCTTACAGCATTGGTGTTTTTCTTCCAAGATTCAGAAGTGGAAAATCTTCACAAACAAACATCATCTTATATGAATCTTAATGTTTTTGGTCCAACAAAAGCAATTATAAATGGAAATCTTGGAGAATGGGAATATACGGTTGCCGATTTAAAACCAAATGAAAAACCTGATTCATTTTGGAATACCGTTGATAATAAATTTAAACTTGGCGACTTTAATGAACTTGTTAATTTCTTTATCACCAATTCAGGTAAAAAAGAAGCAATTGAATCAATCGTAAAATGAAAACTAAAATTACATATTTAGGGCACATTATACGTGTAGATTCTGGAACTATTGAAGTCGAAGTTTCAAATGACATTCCTTCTGCTGCTCCAATCATAAATGGTCGCCTTTATAAAATTGGTCAAATAGGCACATTTATTAAAATTCCTATTGGGAATATTACCATTTATGGTATTGTATCATCTGTTAGTAATACTCCGAGCACATCGGATGAAACTAATTTGAAATATACTTTTGGTTCACGTTTTCTTACCGTTCAACTTGTTGGCGAGAAAATTGGAGAGGATGATTTTGAAAAAGGAATAGGAACATATCCTACAATTAATGATGAAGTTCATCTTGTAATTGAAAAAGACCTTTTTGATATTTATGGAAAGAAAGATTCAGGTTCAATTGAAATTGGGAAACACTCATCGTCTGAAAACTTAAGTGTTTATGCTGATTTGCACAAACTGGTATTGCGACATTGTGCAATCTTAGGTTCAACAGGTAGTGGAAAATCAAACACAACAGTTAGTATCTTGAAAGCAATTTTAGATGATTATCAAGGTTCAAGAGTTATACTTGTTGACCCGCATGGAGAATATCCAAGTGCTTTTCCTGATGCAAAGGTTTTTAAAATAAATGATGCAGCGAATCCACTATTTATACCTTTTTGGTTAATGAGTTTTGATGAGCTAGCTTATTTTCTTGTTGGTGCAAAACCAACAGATGACCAAAAGCCTGATTATAGATTATTCCGTGAATTAGTAACAAATTTTAAAAAGGAAAATTGTACTTTAAAATCGGGGAATGTAAATCCTAATTTTGTTACTGCTGATTCACCAATTCCGTTTAGTGCTAGAAAATTATGGCATGAAATAAATTGGTGGCTTAATGGAACTTTTAGTAGTTCAAATAAAGACGACCAAACAAAAGCAACAGCTCAAGAAATTAATAAGGGTGATTGTGAAAATTTAATTCCAGCACAATTCACACCGTATCCTACAAATAATACCGCACCTTTCAAATCAAAACATCAAGAATTCTACTCATACGAAAAGAAAATATTATCGAGGTTAAAAGATTCAAGAT
>CAZFDQ010000089.1:0-1820 GCA_964518205.1 uncultured Pseudomonadota bacterium
GAATGCAGTCGCAAGAGAAATTGGTTGTTCTCGTTCCGGTTTATATGATTTAATGCATAAGCAATATCCAGAAATAATGGCAAAAATTGATTCTGTAAGAAACACAAGGAACCAACAAAATATTATCTAATTTGACAATTTAAAAATAAAATGCTATAATAAACATATCTATCAGCAGCAATGAGTGTGAATAGCAAAGTATTTGTTTATTCAGGTGAGAGCATAAATTTATATTTTTAATATGAATTTTGTTGTCGCCGGAATTACTGACGACAGTTGTACTTTAGGACTCGTCTATGTAGTGTGAACAAAATAGTTTGTTTTTGAAAGACGAGCAAATACTAAACTATTTCCTTGATAAGAGGGAATTATTTATCCCAATCAAGGTCACACTCTTAGCTGTTGACAAAGGTACGTGTCAAGTAATTTAACTATGACACCGAAACAGTAGTTTTCTTACTCTTTAAAAATGACACCGTAGCTGGTCTTAATTTCTTCATCATGTCGACCATTTCGCTGTTGTTTTTCTTACGATAAATTTTGATTAAAGTATCAATTTTGTTATTAATGATTCTTTTCAGATCAAAAGGATTTAAAGTATCAATTAAGTATTGCAGTTGTTCTTTGGATTTTGAATTTACATATTCAGAATCCAAAAGATATTGAGCTGCTGTTTTGGGTTTGGCATATTGTCTTTTTATATGCCCATCAATTCTTATCTTAGAAATTAATTTAGCATGAGGAACAAAGAAGTTCTGTCACAATCTTAATTCGTTACGATACAAGTCATTGATAAGTTTGATTTCTAATTCAGTATCATAACGTTGGTAGCCAACAACCTTTCTGACATTAGTAAAGTTCTTTTGCTCAACTAAACAATTGTGATTCTTTTTATTAGGTTTTGATCTAGTATATTCAATATTGTTTGTTTTCATGTAGTTATATATTTGCCAGTTGAGAATTTCAGTTCCATTGTCAGGATGTACTCCTAAAACATTAAAAGATAAGATATCTAAACATATTTTTAATCCTTTAAATATTCCATTTTGGCCCCTACCTAAAGTACAGTAGTTTTCATGTCATTGGCTGAAACAGTCTGTAATAGACAGTGTATAGCCATAATGTCCACTTGCAGAAGCTCCACCGTGCTCTACAGTGTCAATTTGGAGATATCCAGGTTTATCTCTATCAAGCTCATCAAATGATTTTATTGGTACTTGTTTTTGTAACGTCTGTTCGTTTTTTACATATTGATACTTAAAGTGATGACGTTTGTTTTTTCTTTCATCTGTAAGCAAGTTATCAATTGTTTTAGGACTAATTTCTTTAAGTTTGCTTGTAGTGTCATTATCAAGATTTAATTCTTTTTGTATTGTACATATATTTTTTGAGATGTTTACTTTTAAACTAGAACTATTTTGATAATCAAAAGTTTCTCATAATTTTTCCAATGCTTTTTTAACTAGTACACCGTATTTTCTAGTTCGATGTTTTGGATCTTTTTCTTGGTTAGATGTTTTTATCTTTTTTACAATACACTTCCTGTCTAGATTGACAGTATCAACCAAGAGATCCAAAACCTTGCTTTTCCCTAGCTTGCTTAATTTGTAGTAATTAGTCTTTATTATTGTATCAGATATTACTTCGTTTCTACTTTTCATGGATAACATTTTAAGTAATTTAATGGGTTATTTAATACCACTAGATTACCATATTTATTAAAGATTTGGGTGTCATTTTAAATTACGCAACGGGAGGTATTTGGGTGTCATTTTACATTACGCAATGCGAATTGTTGACTATTTTTCAGTTATTTAGTA
>CAZFDQ010000090.1:0-19322 GCA_964518205.1 uncultured Pseudomonadota bacterium
GTTATCACAGTGCCTGCATATTTCAACGATTCTCAAAGACAAGCAACCAAAGATGCAGGACGTATTGCTGGTTTGGATGTAAAACGAATTATCAACGAACCAACAGCTGCAGCTCTTGCATATGGAATGGACAAAAAAAATAATGAAACAATTGCTGTGTTCGACTTTGGTGGTGGTACATTTGATATTTCTATCCTCGAAGTTGGTGATGGCGTAGTAGAAGTAAAATCTACAAACGGTGACACTTTACTTGGTGGTGATAATGTTGATGCAAAATTAATCAACTTCTTGGTTTCTGAATTCAAAAAAGATCAAGGTGTTGATTTAACTAAAGATAAAATGGCTCTTCAAAGATTAAAAGAAGCGGCCGAAAAAGCAAAGATTGAACTTTCTGCCACAACAGAAACAGAAATCAACTTGCCTTATATTACAGCAGATGCAAGTGGACCAAAGCACTTGGTTGTAAAACTTACAAGAGCAAAGTTTGAAAATCTTTGTGCAGATTTATTTGACGCACTTTTTGAACCATGCAAAAAAGCATTGTCTGATGCAGGTTTGAGTGCAAGTCAAATTAATGAAGTTATTTTGGTTGGTGGTTCAACACGTATTCCAAAAGTACAGAAAATGGTTACAGATTTCTTTGGTAAAGAACCAAACAAATCTGTAAACCCAGACGAAGTTGTATCTAAAGGTGCAGCAATTCAGGGTGGTGTTTTGGCTGGTGATGTTACAGACGTCTTGTTACTTGATGTTACCCCACTTTCATTAGGTATCGAAACCCTGGGTGGTGTTGCAACAAAGTTGATTGAGCGTAACTCAACAATCCCATGCAAAAAATCACAAGTGTTCTCAACTGCTGATGATAATCAAAGCGCAGTGGATATTAATGTTGTTCAAGGTGAACGTGAGTTTGCTAAAGATAACAAAACTCTTGGTAGATTCAAGCTCGATGGAATTCCTGCAGCACCAAGAGGTGTTCCTCAAATTGAAGTTACATTTGATATCGATGCTAATGGTATTGTAAATGTTTCTGCAAAAGATAAAGGGACAGGTAAAGAGCAACACATTACAATTACAAACTCATCTGGACTTTCTAAAGAAGAAGTTGATGAACTTGTAAGAAAAGCAAAAGAACATGAAGCAGATGATAAAAAACAAAAAGAAATAGTCGATACAAGAAATCAACTTGACAGCATGATTTTGCAAATCGAAAAAACAATAAAAGAAAATAAAGAAAAACTTCCAATTGCAGAAGTTGATAAAGTTGAGAAAGCACTTGAAGATGCAAAACTTGTATTAAAAGAAAAAGAAAACGATATTGATGCTCTTAAAAAAGCAAACGAAGACTTAATGCAAGCATCTCATAAAGTTGCTGAAATCTTATACAAAGAAAAACAAGCAAATACAGGTCAAAATCAACAACAAGCAGGTCCCAATTCTGATATGAGCGACGAGGACCCTTCTCAGGGCGCACATTCAAAAGGAGATGATCCAATTGATGTTGATGCTCAGTAAAAGAATTAAACTCTTTAAATTAAAAAAGCCGGGCGAATTCAGCCCGGCTTTTTTTGTTTGAACTATTGGATTCTTTGTTAAAATCTTCAAAATCCTTTAATTCTTTAAGTTTTTTGGCAAATTCAAAAAAAGGTTGTCTTTGTTTTTTTAATATTATATGAATATAAACAGAACTAAAAACCATTAAAGAGGAGAAGGTCATTATGATATCTGCAAACAAAGTTAGAGTCATATTGGTAGCGCCAGCGTTGATCGCTATTCTAGCTTTATCCGGCTGCAGATTCTTCCAAAAATCCGAGGAAGAACCTAAAGAACAAACTGAAGAAATTACTCCAGATATGGAAGAAGAGATAGAAGATACTGAGCTTGAAGGCATAGAAGATGTAGAAGAAGAATAATAATAAGCTAAATTCATCCTTAAAAAAAGGAAACGGCTTATAAAATTTATGGATTTTTTATACCAAGTTAGAAATAGGTTCTTCTCCTGCGAAAATTGCGACAAATGTGATGATTGTGAAGAATTATTATCCGATTGCGAACGCGAAGATAATTGTAATTGTAATTTGGATGATAAATGTAATAAATATGAATAGAGGTATATTTGATAAGAAATAAAAATGGATCCTGAAATAAGTTCAGGATGACGACAGGCAAATAATATCCATTATAACGTATAAACATAAATACGTAGAAACTGATATTGTCCATTCAGTTGTCATCCTGAATTTATTTCAGGATCCACAATTTAATGCTTCATAATTATATACAAAGTCTTCTTTTCATGTATCAATTTAGCACACAAATACTTATCTCTTAAAAACTGTTCCCACTCAATCAACAATGCCCAAATCTTTTAAAAATGCTTCCTGATTAGGCTCTCTACCCAAAAACTCTTTAAGCAACACATCAGGCTCAACGCTACCTCCCCTTCCTAAAACATCATCAATTAACTTTCTACCAATCTTAGAATTTAATAGTCCTACTTCTTTAATTTTATAAAACATATCTAGTGCAAAAACTTTTGCCCACATATATCCATAATATTTGGCACCATAACCCATAAGATGACCAAAATTAGCCTGAAAATGTTCATCGTTTTGAAACGTGACATGACTTATATATTTATCATGCAAATCTTTCTTTATTTTCTGTGTGTCTTTATATTTTCCTGGTGCAAAATAATCAAGCGCCAAAAGTGCTAGCCAGCATTGCCTAGTAACAAAATATCCTGAATCAAATTTTTTAAGTGCAACTTTTTTATCAATCAATTCATCAGGCAAAGGCTCTCCTGTTTGATAATGTTTGCTCGCCAATTTCAGCATTTCCTTATCCCACATCCATTCTTCAAGCATCTGTGATGGCATTTCTACAAAGTCACGTTTTACTGATGTTCCAGAAAAACCTGCCATTTCTGTTTTACCAAGCAAGCCATGCATTGCATGTCCAAATTCATGAAAGAATGTTTCTACATCATTATGTTTTAATAACGCAGGTTTTTCTTTTGTTGGTTTTGGAAAGTTCGCTACAACAATTATTACAGCTGGAACTTCAATGATCTCCCCGTTTTGCTTATTTTCATATTTAATTGTTGGAACAATATCACTCATACATGCATGTGGATATTTATTTGCACGAGGATAGAGGTCTAAAAATAGATGTCCCATAAATTTATTAGAATCTTTTTTATAAATTTTAATAAGCTTAATATCTTTATTCCATAATTGTGCGTCTTCAATTTCTTTAAACTCTAATTCCAAAAACTTTTGATAAATTTCAAAAATTTTGTTTACTGTGTTTTCTACTGGAAAGTATTTTGCTATTGCACGCTCATCAACATCAAAATGTTTTTTTTTGTATTCAGACTTTAAATACGAAATACTCCAAGGGGCTATGTCACCATTTTCATCAACAGAGACACCCTTTGGCAATTCTTTGGTTAATTGCTCAAACTCTTTATCCCATTTTTTAGTTGTCTTCTCTAATAATGATGTTAAAAAATCATAAGCTCTTTTTGGTTTTTTCGTCATTTCAGAATCTAGGTCTAGATGAGCATAACTATCAAAATTTAACATTTTGGCTAACTTATCACGCTTTGCAATAACAGAATTTAAAATTTCAATATTTGCAGGATAAGCTCGATTCATAAACATAAAATACAAATCTTTTCGAGTTGACTCTACTTTGCAATTTTCCATCACTTCAAAGTAAATTGGATAATCACATTTTAAAACATATTTCCCATCCTCTTTTTCTAAACTTTCAATAAAATCATCTTCAAGTCCTGCAAGCTCTTCCTTTGTTACTGTCATCTTGCTTTGATCTGTATTTATGTTTTTATCAAATTCTAATGCCAAGTTTGAAATTTCTTTTTTCAACTCTTTTACTTTTTCAAACTCTTCTTTTGGTAAATCAAAACCATTTCGATGATACTCTTTCATTGCTTCTTCTAGGTAGTATCTTTCTTCTGCGTTTAATTTTTCAGTTTTACTCTGCCCATCAAGATAATCTTTGAACGCCTGATAAAGGGCAACATTCATAAAAGCATCTACTGCGAATTCATTCAATTTTATTGCAGCCTCATGGCAAGCATTTCTGATATCTTCATCTGGACTTAACATTTCAAACATATGTATCGCAGAGGATACAATTCCAAATTGATTTTCCGTTTTATCTAAAGCTCGAATTGTATTTTCAAAAGTTCTGTCTTCTGCTTTAATTTTTATAATATTATCTAAACCTTGTTGTGCGCTTGAAATAATAAGTTCAACACGTGCATCAACATCTTGTGCCGATTTTGGAAAAACATTTACAATATCTTTTGTATTTTCAAATTCACCTTGCACCATTTGCTTAAATTCCTCTTCTGTTATAACTTCCTGATTTCTTGCTAAAAAACTGCACCCAGAAAAAATAAATAATACTGCGACTGTAACAACTTTTTTATAAAATTGCACGGTTTTCATAAAACATCCTCTTCAAAACTCTCTCCTACTTCAACATCAAAAAAAACATCTTCTATTTCACCCTCAAAAACACCATCTCCTTCCAAAAACACAACTTCTGTATCCATAGACACAATATCATTAAAAGAAAATCCTACTGACTCTAATAATGGATCAATAATTGGTTGTAATTTTTTCATTAACTTTTCTCTTAACTGTTTATATCCCTTTATTCTTTGAATTAAACCCTTTACCCGAATTTTTACTTCGTCTTTTATTTCACCTTCTTCCAAATCACCAACAGCTCTTTCAACTGCAGCTTGCAGAGCAATGGCCAAAAAAGTTTTTATCATAACCATGAAATCTTTTCCACCCAATAAATCTTGATCTTGCAATTCAGTAACATCTTTTTCTTCTATCTCAAAATTATAATGAACCATCCAATCAAAGTTTTGCCAAAAATCATTTAAGTAATTAATTATTGATTTACCTTTTATTTTAAAGCTGTTAATCAACTTTTGAACTATCGTTGGCACATGGACTAATAAATCAGAAATATTTCTAAATTCAGGAGTTTTGCTCAACCGAACCATCAAAAAAAGCAACTGCGCAACAAACTGACCTGTTAATATTTTTTGTGTTGATTTATCTTGCAACAACAAAACAAGCTTAATTAAAAATTCATCAACAGGAGAAAAACCTGTGGCCCATTCAAAACCAATATCGCTTAAAGCATTTTTGACTGCATTTTCTAACCAATTTGGAATTGCAACAAAGTCTAACTTAGTATCAAATCCACTAAAACCAATATTCAACGGACCATGGCCAACATATCCAAAATCTAAAACAATTCCTCCAATTCCAGTTTCTGTTATATCAATGCTTTTTGTATCAAGATAACTAGCTTTTTTTATCTTTTCTGGAAAAGACTGCAAAACAGATTTTATATCATCTAAAGATTTGTTTGCCTTTTGAATTTGTTCTTTAAAATAATTTTCAAAATTTACATGCGTTTTCTGCGGCTCTCGCGCTATTGCAACTTCTCGCTTTATTTCTGCCGAACGCTTTTTTGCTCCTCCAGTTTGGCCTTGAGTAACTGGAGTAAAAAATAAAATAATTATAACAAAATATATTTTCTTAAAATTTATCACAAAAACCCTCCAAGAAATGCATTCTTATTTCTACCTACAAAAAAAAGCACCGCATCCTTCGACAAACTCAGGACTAACGGCGCCTTTTTTTACAACCTCTAAACTTTATCTACTATTAAAAATCAAAATCCTCAGTACTAAAATCATCAAAATCCATATCTCCAAAATCTAATTCTTCTGCTTCTAAAAACTCATCTTCATCAAATGTTTCTTCACCTTCATCTGCAACTGAAAGCAATTCTTTAAATGTAATGCCTAGAGGCTCCAAGAACGGATTAACACCATCTTCAATTTCATCAAAGTGACGCGTACGCTTAAGCAAGCGACCAAACTCTCTAAGCATAAAATCATATACTCGTTCTTTTGCCAGTCCATTAATCTCTTGTATAACATCAGGATCAACTTGATCAACAATTTTTTTCATTTTAGATTCTAATTCTTCTCTTGGAGTATCTACATCAACTTCCTCGCCTGTTACATCTTCAATCTGCTCTCTCATCAATCCTCTGATCTTTTTATCACGTAAAAGAGGTGCTCGTTTATATTGAAAATGTCTCATAACTATTTTATTATATTCTTTTCTTGCATAAGAAACATCTTTTATCGCTTCATTATAAGCTTTTTTAGCTTTTAACATTTCTGCTTTTTCATCTTCTACCTTTTCTACGCCTCTTTTCTTTTTCTTTATTTGATACTTTAAGCTAGCATTTTGATATTCAATAAAAGCTTTATCTGCTTCTAATTGTAAACCACTACCCTCTTCTACAATTTCCCATCGCTTCTTTTCTCTATTAACAGCTTTTTTGCTCTCTTTACCAACCATCTCGTAATAAATGTTTCTACCTAAACGAATCTCATTTCCTTCTTTATCAGTAACTGGATCACCGTACTCATCCGTAACTACAAACTCATCTTCAAATAAAAACTTGCCTGTCTCTCTGTTTTTAGCTTTTAAAATAGCATTTGTTACCATTTCTGTATCCATGAATGCTCTTAATAAAATTGCACCAGAATGCACAAGAACGTCTTTATAAGGTAGAATAGAATCATCGTATAAATAGCCTTCATCTCCATAAAATTTCTTGTAAAACATTTGAGTAAATCTGAAATATAAATAATCTAACCATAATGGCAAAGGAACTGGTCTCATATATTTAAGTGCAGGCTCAGGAAGTTCTGGTCCTTTTACCTTTTCCTTTGTCGCCTCAGCTTCAGGTTCTTGTTGTCTAAGCTTTATAAGGGTCTCTTCTAATTCTTTTATATGATCGTTATGGAAATCTTGCAAATATTTTTTTTCTCCGATATCCATGTTTTTAAAAAATTTAATCACAATAGTTAATACTTGTTCTAACACTGAAATTGATTTATCATTTTTAGCTTCATCTTTTTCAGAAACAAGACGCTCAAAAAGATAAACACACAACTTTCTATCTGAAAAATTGATACCTTTTTCAACAACTTCAGGAATTATAGCTTGTGCTTTTATAACTCTAGAATCAAAATTCTTTTGATATCTAACTTCGCTATAAGCCTCCATAAATTCAGTTGGCCCTTCTTTTCTATCTTGCCATTCTTGCACTTTAACTTCGTCTAACTCTACAGGAATATCATATAAAATCTTTTTTAAAAGCTCTGGAGCTCTATCTATAAATGTAGAAGGACCTTGAAATAATCTAATCTTTTTACGATCTATTTCACCTGCCTTTTCTTTTACGTCTTTTAATGAAAATATATTACGCAATTCATCTTCATTCGTTATTCCATGAACCTGTGCGGTTTTCCAAACATCTACTGTTTTTGAAAGTCTTGCAAATAAGAAATTCAATTGAGTTGGAACTTCACCCATCCTGCCTTGCTCTCTATATGATTTAATCAAAAGAATGGTCTTTATTATAAAAAGAGTATCCGGCTTAATATTTCTCATCTGTCTTAATGGAACAATAAATGGCTTAAAGGGAAGAAATAAAGGTTTTAACATTGCTGATGCAGGTTTATCACTTGCTAAAATAGCTTCAGCTTGTTCTAATAGTAAAGTAAGCAAGCCGGCTTTTTTTAATTTATCTGGAACAAGAGCAGGTATTTCTGGATACACATCTTCAAGTGATGGCGAAATTAGTTCACCCTTCATAGGAGAAAAACCTTTACTAATATCTCCTACCCCTGGAGTTTCAAATCTCCATTCAAAACCAATGCGGAATTCTTTTCCTTTAACAGTAATCGGAGAAATAAAAGAAATCGACTCACTTGTATCAAAGTCTGCTTCCTCAAAAGTTTCTTTGACACTCTTCCCTAAATTTTTGAAAAATTCAATAATCTTATCAACAGCACCTCCAACTTTTGCCTTTCTTGCCTTTGCTGCTTCAGCTCGTTTTTTTGCAGCCTCTGATTGCTTTGTTGCAGGTTCTGCTAAACAAATATCAAAGTTAGCATTACTAAGCAAAACTCCAAACATTAAAAAGAATAACAAACCTTTATTCTTCATAAAAAAACTCCTCTTTCCTTTTTTTTTACAAAATTTTCTAACTCTCTACAATGTTTGTTTATACCACTATTTTATATCTTATCGCAAGAATAAAAAAATTTAACCTATCCATACCTACATAACATCAAATACTTGTTATATCAATGCTAATAATTCCTTTAATCTTCTTGTATCACTGCACTGATTAATAGCATATTTTACCGATTGCCTAAAAAATCTTTCCACCTTATCTGGAACAGCTTCTAATCTAGATAGCGTTTGCTTAAGCTCATCTTCTTCCAGCTCCTCTACAGGTCTTATAATAAGTTCACGAGCAAGACTAACAAGTCCAATTTTGATGTCTTCTAAGCTTTGCAAAGAAGAAAAAGAACCTTCTTCAAAAACAAAGAATTGATCCAATTCATATTTATCCAACTTAACAAAACTTTTTTCAACCTTTTTAAGCTCAAGATTTACAAGTTTTTTAAGTGTCTGCAATTTAGCCTCTCTTATAAAAGCCTCTTCTTCTCTTTGTTTTTGTGATAACAATTCTTGCCGCCTTCTTTCTTCTTCTAATCTTTTAAGCTCTTCAGCCTCTCGGCGAATTTGTTCTTCTTCTTTTTCTGCAAAAAGCATCTGCTTGAAGTATTCATCTTTTAAAACTTCAGAATTATTGATATGCCAAGTTTCAGTGACTTTTCCATTTATATTCTGATACTTTTCTGTAAAAACAATATCTCCACTCCTAACAGTAAATTTTATCTGCTTTAAAGTAGAGTTTGCCTCACACAGCATCTCTTTGGCACAAATATTTAATAATGTTGAAATAGAAAAAAGAACAACTGGTAAAACAAAACCCCATCGCCTTTGCATACAATCTCACCCTCCGAAAAATAAATAATAAAATAATAACAAATGAAAGGTATATTATAACCTATACCAAAAAAGATTAAAAAAAGAAAAAGAGCGAGGTAAAATTTTTACCTCGCTCTTTTTCTTTTAAAAACTAAAAACAGTTTTTAAACTTTACTTAAGCTTGTATAAGAATGCAGCAACTCGACCCAAACCAGATGGAAGATCATTAATTGCTCTTCTAATTCTACTATCTAAATCTCTCAAGTATGCTGCAAAACCAGAATCTGCAACACCAGGAATATGATTTTCAACTAAAAAAGAAACACCACGAACAGCTTCAGTGCAAACTCTGTAAGCAAGTGCATAAGCAATACCTGGAGAAAATACATGAAAAGGCTGTGCTAATGCAACAAAAGAACCAACACCATCAATAGTTCTTAATAAAGTTTCTGAAGAAGAAATTGTTTCTTTATCTTGTCCCTCATATAAAACAATCGCCTTTTCTTCACTGCCTTCACCTTTACTGTTCTCAGCAGTCGCAGTTCCTTCAACACCATCTAAAACTTCATTTAAAATTTGTTGACCTACTGGAGTTCCTGCAAATTCTTCGATATCTTCAACAGTAACATCTTCACCAGCAAGACCAGCATTAACAGCTTCTTCAAACTGCTTTCTTATGGATTCGTTAAAACGACTTGTATATCTGTCACCATGAAGAACAATATAATCTTCACCAACTTCTGTTACACCAGGAACAGTCATCATATCGATTAATGGAATAGAATCGATTAATGGAATAGAAGAAACATCTTCAGCATCTATAGTTTTTTGTCTTTTTGCTTCACGCTCATTAGACATCTTGTTAGCCGTACGCTTGATCTCTCTCAAGGTTCTTTGTGTCATGCGAGGAGCACATTCTTCATCCATAGCAGAAAGATTTCCTGCTGCAACACCTGCAACCAAAACAATAAGTAATAACTTCTTAAGATTTTTCATAAAAAACCTCCTATAAAAAAATTAAACGATAACCTGCCCGTCACTTAAAAAATGACGAGACGCCATTTCCCCGACTTAAAAATAAACTATCAAACCAAGCAAACCTTCAAATAGGACTTAAACCATAAGCCAAATTCTCAAGATACTTATACCCAATATACTAAAAACTGTATATTTGTAAAAAGGGGTACAGCTTTTCTATGTGATAATAAAAAACTGAAAAAAACGACTAAAAACCCGCGTTTTCTTCTTAGAACTTGGACTTGAACCAATTTTTTATCTTTTCAATAACCGATTTGTCCTTGGTTTTGGGCATTTCTTCTTGCTCTGTAGGTACTTCTTGCATCATATCAATGCTGTCCAAGCCTACAATTTCTACATCATTACCTGCTTCGCTCTCTATAGCGCTTTGCAGTCTATCTTTATCTACAAAACCCGGAGCTACCAACAACTTAAGGGCATCTTTTTTAAAATTAACTAGACCATTTTGCAATAAAACAAAGTCCTTTTTGCAGTATATAAATAAAGGAAATGCAACCTCTTGCGCTGATAAATCTAACCCGCCAAAACGCAACATAAGCAAAAAGAGCTGAACTAATGGTGAATTGCTGTTAGCCTCCAAAGAAATAAAAACTGCAAAATCTTGCAACTTATCAGCAATATCTTGATAAATGATATAATTTTCACTTCTATCTGAAAAAATCTTTATAACTAATGGTTTTTGGGATTTTGTGGCCATATGCAAAAACTGAGTCATTCCATTAACCTTAAAAACGGAGCTATCAGAACCATCTCCCCTTTTTTCTTTGGCTACCGCTATTTGTTGCGGAACAACAGGGCTAACCCTTTGCGCAAGATCCATCTTTTTTGCAGCTGGGTCTGGGCCAAAGAGTAATCCTTGTTCTAATGGTTGATGCGCAAAAATATTACATAAAACCGAAATCCATATTATAGATAAAATAAGATATACTTTCTTCATCCCTAATCTCCCCCAATAAAAACCCCAAAAAGCCCTAAATATCTAACTTAATGTAAGCGTATGATCTTACTAGTGGTTATCCTAAACTTGTTCCATAACTGTCCGAAGTATTTTTTACAAACAAAAAGAAACTTTTATATAAATATCCGGCCCTTTTACCCCAAAGATAAATTAACTTCAAATGCCCTAACACATTTATTTTAAATAAATAGACCAATCCAGATCAATAAATTACTTTTTTTGCAAAATAAGGCTCAACTGCTTAGCCCCTTCGTGGCTCGGTTCCAGAAATAAAACCGTCCCCACTTCATTTTTTGCCAATTCAAAATCATTTAAATTGTAAGCAATTGAGGCCAAATAATAATGTGCATCCATATAATTAGGAGAAACATTTATAGCTTTAATTAATTTTTCTTTAGCTTTTTCATTATTTTTTTGAAAAATATAAGCCTTACTTTGATTAAACAAAGCAACTTCGGGGGTTAAATAATCTTTATCCCCCTCTAACATCTGCCAAATATTTAAAGCTTGCTGGATTTTTTGCGCATCATTATTTTCAATTCCCATTTGTGCCAATAAGCACGCTTTGTTATTCAATATTTCTGATTTAATAGCAAGGCTAGGTTTTGCTTCTAAAGCACGACTAAAAAATTCATCCCCCTGCTTATCTTTGCCTAGTTTAAAAAGAATTGTTGCTTTTAATGCTAAATATTCCGGCCGACACTCCTGCTCTATTGCTTTATCAATAACGTTTAACGCCCTTTTGTAAGCATTTTCGCCTCGAACGTCTTCTCCAAGCTCCAGCAGGCTCAACTTATAATATGTTTGCGCTAATTTGGTGTTTTTTTTCTCCTTGCTACAACCAAAAAACAATAAAAAAACTATAAATAAACCAAACAAAATAATAAAATTTCTATTCATATTAATACATCCTAATTAAAGCTTTTCATATTCAACACAACAGACCTTTGCTATAATGGAAAACACAAGTAACATGATTCAAGAAAATAATTAAAAAACGACAACTAAGGGAATTTTGTGCAACTCATTTGGGATGACTTTTTAAAAATCATAAAAGAAGAAGCAGGAAGCCAAGTTGTAGAAACTTGGTTTAAGGCTGTTTGTTTGGACAAATGGAATCCAGATAATAAAACAGTAAGCTTGCGGGCCCCAAATCAATTTGTAAGCAAATGGCTTCAAGAGCATTATTTACAATTAATACAAACGCATCTTGGCAGATTATTGCACACACAAGAACTTAATATCACCTTTTCCTGCAGCACAAAACCAATTGAACCAGAAAGAAACATTATTCCAGCCTCTGTTTTACATAAAAAAATGCCCCAAATCAAAAAAAATGCAACTAACCTCGTTCCAAGAACGACATCTCAACCAACACAAACAAAAAGTAGAATAAATAAATTTAGCCACTTAAATGATTCTTATACATTCAATTCTTTTGTGGTAGGGCCAAATAATTCTTTAGCTCATGCAGCGGGTTATGCAATATGCCAAAACTTAGGATATGTTTATAACCCGCTTTTTATTTATGGCGGAACAGGACTGGGAAAAACACACCTTTTACATGCAATTGGAAATGAAATAAAAAAAAGAAAACCAGCAAGCATTGTACGCTACGAAACAACCGATAGGTTTACCACAGAATTTATAAACTCCATCAGATTAGATAAAACACAACAGTTTCGCGCAAAATACCAAAAAATTGATTTACTATTACTTGATGATATTCAATTTCTTTCCAACAAAGAACAAACACAAGAATCATTTTTTCATATTTTTAACACATTATATGAACAAAAAAAACAAATCATTCTTTCTAGTGACACCTTTCCCAAAGAAATTACAGGCCTACAATCTCGATTAAAATCACGATTAGAATGGGGATTGGTTGCTGATATTCAAATGCCAGACCTTGAAACAAAAATAGCAATTTTAAATAAAAAAGCAGCCATTAACGCAATTAGCCTTAATGACGAAGTTGCCAATTTTATTGCATCCAAAATAATGTCAAACATTAGAGAACTTGAAGGAGCATTAATAAGAGTGGGAGCCTTTAGCGCGTTGACTAACCGCCCTATAACCTTAGAACTTGCGCAACAAGTTTTATTACATCTAAATGAAGACAAAAAAGAAGGCGTAATGTTAGAAACTGTCCTGCGCACAGTAGCAAAACATTATTCAATATCTACGGTAGACCTTAAATCAAAAAAACGAAGTAAAAATATTGCTATGGTTCGCCAAGTAGCACTTTACATAATGAAAAAAATGACCTTTTGTTCTCTGCAAGCAATTGGAGAATATGTTGGCAAACGAGATCACTCTACAGTGCTTCATGCAATAACAAAAATAGAAACCATGCTAAACACAGACGCAACCCTTACACAAAGAATAAAAACAATAGAACAAGAAATATTAATGAACTGACTTTCTTCAAACTATTCATATTAAATTTTATGTTTGATAACATTGGCATTGAAACTATGTTTTTTATTTAACACAATAGTATTAACCTAATAAAGAAAAACGTAATAGTATTATACTACTTGTTGGCTTACTTAATAATGAAATTGACAGCTATAAAATCACAATTTTGCGTTAATAGGAGAAACCTAATGAAACGATTTAAAACACATATATTTATTCTGGCCATCTTAAATTTAATTGTCACTCCCAGCTGTGTAAAACAATCTGAATATTCAAAAGGCAAAACGCAAAAAGAGGCCTTTGATTTAAAACCTTTTGAAAAACAACTACTTGAAAAAGAACAAACAATAGAAGAAATTGAAGAAGAAAAGGCCGAAAAAGGAAAAAAAAGTAACGTAGACAAACTAATTGAAGATATAATAAAACAAAAAAAAGAAATAAAAGCTGAAACTCCAGAAAAAAAAAAAGCCAAACACGTAAATAAAATTTTAACAGAAAAAGCACGTAAAGCAGAACTAGATTTTTCTGTAAAAAATTTAACAGGCCACACTATTTATGTTGTTTGTTTCTCTTATATCAAAAAACGAAACTTCACTCGCTGGCGTTGGGATAAATCAGATACATACAAATTAGAAAACAATGAAGAAGCTATAATTGATGTTGATACAATTCCAGATGAACAAGACAGAAAAAATATTTACGGTTATTTAGGTGTTTTTGAAACACGAAAAGAAGCCGACGAATCTATATATGAACTATTAAGCGAAGAACAAAAAATCCCTTTAGATCTTTTATATAAACTCAAAGATCAAAAAGTTCTTTTAAATGTAGAAAAATATGGCTTTAAAGGTGAAGTATTAGATTTTGAATTTGTACCTACAAAAGATGGTATACCACAATATCCCGAATTAGATTTTTTGGTAGAAAATAATACAGGAAAAACAATATTTTTAACCTGCTTTGTATATCAAATAAAAGATGATATGCCTGTCTGGAAATATGATAAAACACCAGTCTTAAAACTTGAAGATGGCAAAACTGCAATCGTGGATATAGATACAATATCAGAAAAATATAATCGTGTTTATATGCGCGGTTTTTTAGGTGTATTTCCAGAAGATGAAGAAGAAAAAGCAAGAAAAATAACTTACGAACTCTTAGAATCAAAAAATAAATTAAGCATTGGAAGACTTGCTGCACTTAAAGGTAAAAAGATTATTTTAAATGTAGAAAGATATGGCGTTGTTGGTGACTTCATTGATTTTTCAGTACACAAAATACAACGAATTGATTTTACAAAAATGTCAAAATAGGAATAAACATGACAACAAACAACACCTACCACATACCGGTATTAGTTAACGAAGTTTTAGAATACTTAAATCCACAACCAAATAGAACATATTTAGATGTTACATTTGGTGGAGGCGGACACACAACTGCAATTTTAGAAAAAGAACCAACATGCAAAGTTATTGCAATGGATTGGGATAAACAAGCGCTAGAAAAAAATGCCCCACCATTACAAGAAAAATATGGTCACCGATTTAAAACAATTTGGGGAAACTTTGCACAAATCTCGAAATTATTAAAAAAAGAAAAAATAGAAAAAGTTGATGGAATCTTGGCTGATTTTGGAACATCTCAATTTCAAATTTTTCATCAAGCCGGATTTTCTTTTCAACAAGATTCACCTCTTGATATGAGAATGTCTCAAGCACATCATTATTTTAAAGCTTCTGATATTGTAAATAGATTTACTCCAAAAGAATTAGAAAAAATATTTCGCGAACTCGGAGAAGAAAGGTACGCCCGTAAAATTGCTCATGCAATAGCAGAACACAGAAAAAGAGAAAAATTTCGCACCACAAAACAACTAGCTGATTTAATTGAATCAATAATTCCACAGCATCGAATGAAATACAGAAAACATAAAATTCATCCCGCAACAAAAGTTTTTCAAGCTTTGCGTATTGTTGTAAACAAAGAATTAGAAAATATTGAACAATTTTTAAAACATGCGATTCAATTTTTAAACATAAAAGGAATAATCGTTTGTATAAGTTTTCATTCACTTGAAGACAGAATAGTAAAAAACTTTTTTAAA
Source organism: uncultured Pseudomonadota bacterium (assembly GCA_964518205.1). Classification (GTDB taxonomy): domain Bacteria; phylum Babelota; class Babeliae; order Babelales; family UASB340; genus CAZFDQ01. The sequence goes on from CAZFDQ010000090.1 coordinate 15,452, forward strand.
GAAAAAAAAGATGAATTACTAATACTTACAAAAAAACCCATAACGGCAACAGAAAAAGAAATATCTTCAAACCCTTCAAGTCGCTCCGCAAAATTACGAGCTGCAGAAAAAACAATATAAATGTATTGACAAAATAATGTATAGCATTTAAATTTACAGCTGTTAGTGGTTGTTTTGACAAACTATACAACTACATCTCAGGGTAAGGAGAAAATTCACAACTCAGCTACCATGTAAGGGAATATAGATGGAAATCACAGAAGTTAAGGTCTATTTGGCGAATGAAGGCAAACTTAAAGGTTACGCAACAATGGTTTTTGACAACTGTTTCATTGTCAGAGATATGAAAATAATTAAAAGCGACAACAAAGGTTTGTTTGTCTCTATGCCTTCTCGTCGCAAAAAAGATGGCTCTTTCAAAGACATAGTCCATCCGCTTAATTCCGAAACACGAAAGATGATAGAAGAAAGAATCATTGAAGAATATAAAAAAGCAATAGAACAGGATTAACAAATTAAAATTTTTATAGTATATTAAAAGGAGAAAATAGCTGTTGGGATGTAGCCAAGGGGTAAGGCAGCGGTTTTTGGTACCGCCATGCGGAGGTTCGAATCCTCCCATCCCAGCCAACAATTTTCAAACTATTCTAAAATACGGAAAGCTCAAGTTCGTGAACGCAACAAGCAAAATTCCAAAATCTTCCTCAAATAAGCTTTTTTTTTCAGATTCCAGCTTTGAGGAAGATTTTTTTAATTCAGATCAAACATATGTTCATCCTACTTCAATTGTTGGTCCAAATGTTGAACTTGATAAAAATGTCAAAATTGGCCCTTTTTGCATAATTGCAGGAAAGGTGAAAATTCAATCCGGCACAATACTTCATTCACATGTCAGCGTAGGAGCTCCTGCTCAAAATTTGGATACAAAACAAAGTTTGGGAACTATTGAGATTGGTAAAAATTGTGATATCAGAGAATTTGTAACTATTGGTGCCTCCAAATACCCAAATGGAAAAACAACAATTGGCAATAAATGTTATGTAATGAGTTATTCTCATATAGCACATGACGTGACACTTGAAGACAATGTTGTATTAATCAACAATGTAAACTTAGGTGGACATGTTTATGTTGAAAAAAATGCGTGGTTAATGGCTAACTCTGCAGCTCATCATTTTTGCCGAATTGGCCAATTTTGTGCACTAACACCTTTTAGTGCCATCAGACAAGATCTTCCCCCATTTTGCATGTTTGTAGGTCTTCCTGCTAAATTTAGCGGCTTACACCTAGTTGCACTAAAACGTGCAGGATTCAATTTTGAAAATCTAAATGCCTTAAAACATGTAACCAAACTTTTTTATCAAAATAAACTTTTATTAGATGATATAAATAGTTTAGCACAAAAAGAAACTGAAATGTGGTGGAGTTCAAATAAAAAAGTACAACAATTTTTAGAATTCGTTAAAAATAGCAAACGTGGCGTTTCTAAAAAAACAGTAATTCAAGGATAGTAAATGATAAAAATAGGCATAATAGGTTTAGGTCATATGGGAGGATATCACGCATCTGTTTGCAAACTAATTCACGGTGTTGAATTAATAGGAATTGCTGATCCAAACGAAGAAAACTGGAAAAAAATAAAAACTTCAAAAGTTTTCAAAACAAAAGATTACAAAGATTGGATAGATAGTGTTGATGCTGTAATTGTTGCAGTTCCAACTCAAATGCATTATCCGATAGCAAAAGAATGCTTACTCAAAGGTAAACATATTCTTGTAGAAAAACCGTTAACCAAAAATTTAAAGCATACGCAAGAACTTTTTGATATTGCTGAAATGAATAATTGTGCATTACACGTAGGGCATGTTGAAAGGTTTAATGGTGCTGTTCAAGAAATAAAAAAAATAATTAACAAACCATATTTGATTGAAAGTCACAGAATCGGACCATTTATCCCTCGAGTTCAAAAGGATAGTGTTGTTCTCGATCTTATGATTCATGACCTAGATATCATTTTAGACCTTGCAAATTCTACTGTTAAAACTGTAAATATTGTTGGCAACAAAGTAAAAACTAACTTAAGCGACATAGCAATTGTACAATTAGGTTTTAAAAATGGTGTTATTGCAAATCTTGTTTCAAGCAGAGCATCAGAAACAAAACAAAGAACAATGAGCATCCATCAACAAGACTCTTTTATTAAACTTGATTTTACAACACAAGATATTTCTATTCACCGCCACACAACAGATAGTGTGAAAATTGGAAAAAGTGAATTAAAATACAAACAAGAAAGTACAATAGAAAGAGTTTTTGTTTACAAAGATAATGCTCTAAAACTTGAAGTAGAAAACTTTATAAAAGCAATCAAAAGTGGTAAAAAATTAAGAGATGCACAAAAAGATATCACCGCTTTAAATTTAACTTTAAAATTAGAAAAACTGGTTGAGGAACAACAGAATGATTGCTGTTATAGCGGGAACAGGAAACCTGCCAATAGAAGCATGCAAAAACCTGCTTAAAAATAAAAAATCATTTTTTGTTATATCTTTATTTCCTCAAGATAATGCTGACAAAATAAAAGATGTTGTTACCCAATACACAGAAGTTATAACTCAAGATTTTTATAAATTTGGCAAAATTTTGCAGCTTCTTAAAGAAAAAAAAACTACTCAACTTTTATTTATAGGAAAAGTTGATAAAATAAATATTCTTAAAAAACTTAAATTCGATTGGCTTTTTTTAAAACATCTAGCCTCCTTGGTTTGTAAGAGTGATAAAACAATAATGGAAGCTCTTGTTTACGAACTAAAAAAACAAAATATCGAAGTGCTCAGACAAAGTGATATTTTAAAATCTTTGTATGTTGCACCTGGAGTACTAACCGGAAAACTTACTAAAGAAATCGAAGAAAATATAAATTTTGGAATACAAGCAGCCGAAAAAATTTCTGCTAATGATATTGGGCAAACAGTTATTGTAAAAGATAAGATGATTTTAGCAGTAGAAGCTATAGAGGGAACCGATAGTTGCATTCAAAGAGGTGTACAACTTGGACAAAAAGATGTTATCGTTTGCAAAACAGCACATCAAAATCAAAATAAAAAATATGACCTTCCAACACTGGGTCCAGATTCTTTAAAAGATCTAAAAAAAGGCGATATCAAGGCAATTGCGTGGAAATCAAACAAAACATTTATTGCCGAAAGAGATGAATTTATCTCTACTGCAAAAAAACTTGGAATAACTCTAATTTCTGTTTGATTAAAAATTATTTTTTCTTTTTTCTTGCTTTTCAAAAATATAAAATCCTAATATTTCTTTAAGTAAAAAATCAAACAAGATCATGGGGGTCTTTGATTAATTATTTTTTTTGATAAGAAAGGGGGAGGCGTGAGTAAAAAAATAATCCCTTTATTCTTTTTCGTATGTATTTTTTTAGATTGTTTTTCGTCTCACAATTTACCAAATACACCAGAATCACCAATGACACCTACTTGTTTACCACACCTTTTTGATCTTGATTCCGCACTTTCTTCTCCAAGAAGATTACATACTTCACCCCGTTCTAGTTCTCTTGCAAATGTTTATACCGAAATAGAAATAGAAGAAGAAGAAAAATCAATAAGACCAATTACACCACACCTAGCAACACCAATAAATCCAATAAATCTTATTCTGGATACACCAAGAACTTCAATGCGCAACTTAGCAAGAACATCTTTTCCTGCAAATTTTCCTGGGCTTGAACCTCTTTTAAACACCGATACTACCGGCGCAGCCTTTGAATTAGAATCCGCTTTATACGCGCAAAAAGAACTTGAAGAAATCATTCTTGGCTTTGGATTAAAAATAAAAATAAAAGAAGAAG
>CAZFDQ010000091.1:0-1768 GCA_964518205.1 uncultured Pseudomonadota bacterium
AATTGCAAAAATTTGGAACAATTTCGTCAAAAACCAACAAAGTGTTCTATTCCATGTCTAGAATGCGAATCATGCAAATCGATGCTACAGACAAATCATCCAGATTTTATAGAAATTGATGCAGCATCACATACTGGTGTTGAAAATGTTCGCCAAATACTTGAATCGTGCACGTATATGCCTCTTGTTGGCACAAAAAAGATATATCTAATAGACGAAGCCCACATGCTAAGCAAGGCGGCATTTAATGCATTTTTAAAGATACTAGAAGAACCACCAGCATCTGCTCTTTTTATTCTTGCCACAACAGAAATTCACAAGTTTCCAGAAACAGTGCTTTCTCGCTGTTTTCAAGTTGTTTTTAAGTCTATTCAAAATACTGATCTGAAAGAACATTTAAAAAATATATGCCAAAACGAAGAAATAAAAATAGAAGAAAGAGTTCTTGATATTTTGATACAAGAAACAGAAGGCTCAGCTCGAGATGCAATTAATTTATTAGAAAGAGTTCGCTTTTCAGAACAAGAGGTAACCGTTGATTCTTTGCTGCACGTTTTAGGAAAAATTAGCGAATCAGAACTCTTTAATTTATTTAATACTATACTCGAACAAGATGCACAAAAACTTTTAGCCACATTATGCTCTGAAAATTTACAACATGTAAACCCACAAACATTATGGACTATGCTTGTACAACTTTGTAGAACGCTACTTTGGGTAAAATTTGACACACCACAACTTCCAATATATTTCAATGATATACAAGGTTTAAATAACTTAGCACAAAAATGTTCTTTAAACCGTTTGAACGCAATAATGCAATTAATGTGGTCACAAGAAGAACTATTTTTAAGAACGCCAAATAAACAAGTTTTTCTTGAAACTGTTTTGCTTCAAATCGCTCAACAAGTCAACATTGCAAACATTCAAGACCTTTTAAAGCATAGTAAAACAAATCATTCAATATCAGAACAAAAGGCAACAAATAGATTCACAAGCTTTACACCATCGCCCCATCCAACTCAAATAGCAAAACCCCAATCAATTACAATCCCTGAACAAAAACCACAAGAACCACAAAATCAACCCAAAAAACAAAAAGAAAACATCGCTCCCCCAACGACCCAGGCTCAATCCTCCTGGCAAGGTTTTTTGGCCAAAATAACAGAAATTCAAGATCCATTTTTACTTTCAATTTTTACACAAGCAAAATTTATCAAACAGGATTCCGAAAAAAAGGTTGTTGTAATCAGCTTGAGCAACAACAGTACATTTTTTACAGACAAAATCAAAGATAGCGAAAACTTATGGATGGCAGCATTTAAACAAGCTTTTGATGGTTATACAGGCTTTAATTTTCAAGTATCAAAAAATCCACCCCCTTCACCAACAAAACCCTCATCTATCCACACAACAACACCGGACAGGCAAATCAATCGTCCAACTACGCCGCCTCCCCCTCCAAGAGGAGGTTATGCGCCAACCGTGCGCAAACAAGGCTTTTCGTCTCGAGGCAAAAACTTTGAGAATGTTGAATATGTAAATATTTCAAATATAGAACAATGGCCAAAGGCAAATTTGATTACTAAGTATTTTCCGGGTAAAATTAGAAAAGGGAAAATTACTAATTAGGCAGGTGTTGTAAAATTTAAAGAGAACTTTGATTAATAATCGTCGTCATCCTGAACTTGTTTCAGGATCCAGATATTATTCAATTCCTTTAAAATTTATAAAAATGAAACTTTTTTGGATCCTGAAACAAGTTCAG
>CAZFDQ010000092.1:0-1600 GCA_964518205.1 uncultured Pseudomonadota bacterium
TTCCATGGATGAATTTAAAATTATAGGAATTAGTTGTTTGTCGCATTTTAAACATATTTATAATTTTTTTACGGAGCAAAGGTTAGATAAAAGTTTAACCGGCACATGTAATTTTTTTGTAAAGTTTGATGTTCAGAATAGTAAGAGTATTGGTAGTATCAAATTTGATGATGCAAAACTAGATAATTTTGATTTAGGTTCTTATCGTGCGAATTTTGAACAAAATAAAAATATTATTAAAACCAATTTTAGCATGGAAAATTTTGCACAAGAGCATTTGCAGGATGTTGAAGTTACAGGTAATGCTTTGTGGGATTTGAATAAAAATTTAGGGTGGGCAAATTTTTGTAACAGAAAATCAATAAGCTTGAATGATGATTGGCTTATCTTGCCTCAGGATTTTGATTTAAATTTAAATTTTGGTTTGAACTCTAGTTTTAATGGTAATTATAAAGTTTTTATTTCAGAAAAAGAGGAAGAAAAAAGATACCCACTTTCAGGAAGTCTATTTTTGCAAAATCAGGATTTAGGAGTTTCAGGAAAAACCAACTTGGGTAGTTATGTTTTAAATGCCAAACTTGATCCGCAGTTTTATTTGACAAAAGTTTTGTATACAAGAAAAGGAAAAAGAGTTATTGATTTAAACCTTAAAAACTCAACCAAATCATTAGTCGGCAAGATAAGATATTCTTACCTTCGTTCATTTTTACCAATAAGTTTTAAGAAAACAGTTTTGGGTAGAAATGTTATTTTATATATAAACCTTGATCAGGATAGTTATACAAATTTGAAAGGCTTTGCACAGCTTTCTGATGGAAAGCTTTCTGTTTTAGGAAGTTATAATCCAATCAATAAAATTAAGTTTGATTTTAATATCGATTTTTTGTCACGTATTATAAATGTGCAAAAGGCTCAAGTTGATTTTTTTAAAGGTAAAATTAGTATGCCATATGCAACTATGAGTTTTACTGATGGTTATAAAATAAATTATATTCATGCTCCCATTCAGATTAATGATCTGTTTGTTAATTGGAAAAAAGATTTTTATGGACTTGTTTATGGAAATTTAATGTTAAATAAAAAACATGTTATTGATAAGCCTCAAAATTTTGGTTTGAAAATTTTTGGAGATTTAATTTTCAAAAAATCGCTATTTAAAGAAAATATTTTTTCTCAAAATACAAGTAATGATCAATTTGGTTTTTCTTTTCCGCAGGAGCTCAATACACAAAAAGATGACATTATTGAATTTGATATTAACGTGCTTAATGAGGGTCCAATAAAGACAAAGACATCGTTTTTAGAGGCTGATGCCAATGTTGATTTAAATTTAAAAGCTTTATATGTTGATGGAAAATTGCAAGTACCACAAGTCGATGGAAACATTAATTTAGAAAAAGGATTACTCAAATTTTTGCACCACAAGCTTTTTATTAGTTATGGAAAGGTTCAATTCTTTCCAAATCAATTAAATGATCCAATAATTGATCTTGTTGCAAAAAATAAAATTAGAAAATACCTTGTAACCTTGCAAGCCACAGGATCATTGCAATATCCAAATATTGTTTTGGAATCTTCTCCAGAGTTAACAGAAGAAGAA